>CALIZJ010000222.1 GCA_938028845.1 uncultured Blautia sp. | reverse complement strand
CAAACCAGGCGCTTTCCTTACTTTTATTATCTGTTCCCGTATTTTTTATTGGTTTCTTTTTTATTCCTGCATTTGCCGGCTCGTCTTTTTTTCTTTTGTTTTCCCATTTTAAGCTGCATTTTATTTTCTTTTCTGCTGCAGCGCTGTTTTTCCTCCGCTCTTTGGTACTCCCCATTTTCTTATATACACTTCTTTCCCTGTACCTTTTAAAAATGCGAAAAAGCCGGTAACTTTCTTTTAATGCTTCTTCGCTTAAAGGCGCTGCCAGTTTTTCTTTCTGCCCCTCGAGTACATCATCCGAAAAAGATAAATTTCCAAAAAAATCCGCTTCTTCTATGGTCGGTCTTGACATAAAAAAGAAACATAGTCTTTTTATTATTCTTCTATTTTTCAGTGCTTCTTTTCTCATGTCAAAAAGGGAGTATTTTTCAGATAAGGCAGATACATATTCCTCCAAAACATCCTTTAGATCAGAAAGAAAAACCTGTCTTTTTTTCTCCTGGCTGCCAAGTATAGGAACATATCCGTCCTTTTTTTCGTAACCCAAAGTCATTCCATGAGGGGCTGTAAACACTGCCTCAAAAAGACAGTTATTAAAAAACAGCTTATAGGTGAGCCCATGAAAAGGTGAGAAAAAATAGCAGTGATATTCCCTTTGACAGCACTCTTTTGGAAATTCATATAATCCCCAGTAAAAGCCTTGTATCTGCTCCTTTCGACCCAAAAGCGTACACGCCTGATTCAGCAGCTTCTGCATAGAACCAAGCCACCCGCTGTCCACAAAAGCAGAAGGAATCTCCTCTAAAAGCCCTTCCTGTTTTAAATATCCGCAGAACGTATTAAATTTTTCCCGGGAATGTTTTTCCGCCAATTTCAAAAATTGAGGACATGTCCAAAGGCGTCTTTTTAAATCTTCCAGTTCCCTGCAGGTAAGCGCCTGTTTCGGGGGATATACCGGGGCTAAAGGTTCCAGGATCATTTTTCCTTCCTTCCATTTAAGTCCCGCACGGTCCATGATTTTTTCCGGAGTGACACAAAGTCCGCCCCGGCAGATAAACTCCAATGCCTGTTCCATGTCCAAATGATAAAGGGGAATCCTTACCGAATATCTGGAACAGTACAGATATCTGCATTGAATGGTTAAGCCCATTCTTTCACACAGCCAGCATGCCGTATGATACATAAGGTATCCGTCTCTGGCCAGAAAATACAGTCTTTGGATTCCTCTCTTTTTTGCCTCGGCTAAAACCCAGAGAACAAAATTTACCAGAGCAGGCGCAAGAACATACCTGACAGCAAGCCCGGAGGGATTTTCTGGTTCTTTTCCATGGGACACCGTCTCATATAGGAATGGACTTTTCTTTAGGATCTTTCCATACAGTTCTTTCCTCTTATTCAAGGAAATACCTTCTTTTTGTCTGTCCATCATAAAATCCGCCTCATTCTTTTTGTTTTATTTTACGGATAAAATGCTGCACAGAACCGGGAACCATCCCTGCTACAAGAGGTTTTAATCCGTAACAAAACCCTGTCAGATCCAAAAGCTCTAATCTTTTAAAGTATTGCATACGAAGCCGCATTTCCCGTAATCTTCTGGCAAAGGTGCGCCTTTCGTAAGACCTTTCCTCTTCTCTGTAAGCCAGCAGAGGTTCCTGAAGATTGTACCCGCGGAACCCCTTTTCATACAGCCGCATAAACAGTTCATAATCCTCACATTGGCGGTTTTCCGGCAGCGTACTGTAACCACCGCAGGCAGTCAGAACGCTTTTCCGGAACATAACCGAAGGGTGAATATAAGGAGAGCAGAAAAGAAAATCTCTTTTGTCCGGTATAGGCGGCATCTTCTGTATTCCCCAAAAACGGCGGCCGTCCATAAGCCTTGCATTAGAGCCCACCCATTGGTATTGCGGGTAACATTCCAGGAACTCATACTGCTTTTCCAGGCGGTCTTTCCGTGACAGATCGTCTCCATCCATCCGGGCGATGTATGTCCCATGGGAAAGACAGATACAGGCATTTAAGGCAAAAGCCAGACCATGATTTTCTTTGCATCTGAAATAAAGAATCCGCTCATCCAGCGCGGCTGCCTCCCGGATAAACCGGGCATATTCCTCTCTGGAACCGTCGTCGTATAAGATCAGTTCCCATTCCTGAAAGGTCTGTTCCTGGATGCTTTTTACCGCCTGAAACAGGCTTATGGAATTTTCCGGATTATATACGCTCATTATGACGCTTATTTTTTTCTCTCCCATCACACACTTCCTATCTTAGAAGGAGCTGCCTCTTCTGCCAGACGATGCTCCAGCTTCATATCCACTCCTGTATAGATTCCCTGCATGACTGCATTTGCATAGGCCTGGTCAAAAGGAGCCGTGCAGCTTTCGCAGTAAACAGCCATTTCCTTACGTTTTTTCGGGGACAAATTCTGAATAAACTCAATTCCTTTTATAAATCCATCTACATCATCATACTTACAGATATATCCATTTTTCTTATGTTCCATATACTCCCTTGTCCCACGGTTATCCGAAGCGATCACCGGAACTCCCATAGAAAGAGATTCCAGGCCCGCCATACCCAGACCTTCCCTTTTAGAAGGAAATACAGAGGCATCTGCACAGCCTAAGATCCTGGGGATCTTCTTCCTGTGGCCGTAAAGAAAAACAATTTCCTCCAGTTTTCGTTCTTTGATCCATTCTTCCATCCGTTTCCTAAAAAAACCGTCCCCACAGATTACATAGCGTATCCTGGAAATATCTTTTCCCTGGCCGCGCATTTTAGCCAGCGCATCCAGAACAATCTTATGATTTTTGTTTTCGTTAAGCTCTCCTATAGAAATAAGAAAAAAGCTATCTTTGGGAATACCCAGTTCCTGCCTGGACAAAACTTTTTCTTTTTCCCTTAAAGGGAAAAAAAGTTTCCGGTCAAGCCCCACTCCCGGGATCTGGTACAGGCAGCCGCTGTCACGCAGCTTAAATTTTCTTGCAATCTCGTAATCCTCTTTGTTAATGACAATAAGGATATCTGTATAATGCGCCAGTTTTTTCTCTACCCTGTAATAAACAAGCCAGTTGATAGCCGGAGCGCCTTTATAAAAATGAAAGCCGTGAGCCGTGTATATAATGGTCAGCCTTCTTTTCCTGTAAAATTTTCCTGCCAGCCGCCCAAGAAGCCCGCCTACAGGCGTGTGACAGTGAATAACCTGTATCCCATGATCCTCTATGATCTTTAAAAGCTGCCGGAGTGCTGTCCGGTTTTCTTTTACCATATACGGAGATCTGACAATAGCAATATGATGCACCATAACGCCCATTTTCCCAATCCGTTCCTGATCCGATATATAATGAGGCTCTTGCATATTGGCGGCGTAATGCACTCTGTATCCCATACGCTGAAGGATCCTTACATTCTCCCGCTCAAATTTCCCCAAAAATTCATTTGTAGTGGTAAGTATCAATATATTTTTCTCCATATCAGGTAAAACCTCCGCAGAAACCGAAAGCCATTATCCATTTCTCCTTACGCCTTGTTTTCCCCGTTCTTTTTTATCGGATTCCTGTTTAAAAGGAAAACCCATACAAACAGTTTCACCGTTTGTATGGGTTTTATACATTAGAGACAAAACGCTGAGGATATCATATAGTAATTAAGAAAAGAAAAAGATTCGAGGTTAACAAAAATGAAATGGTTTAGCCGAAAAAAAGAAGACGAAAATCTGGAACTCCAGGAGCAATCCACAAATTGGGAAGGAGAACAAAGAAACAACGGTATTTTTAATAATTGCCGCAAACCCTCTTCCTGCTGTCCGGGATGCGGTCCCTGTCATCCGGACCCCTGCTGCTGTGAAGGGCCTGCTGGGCCAACCGGAGCCACTGGGGCAACTGGTGTTACAGGGCCGACGGGCATCACGGGATCCACTGGTGTCACAGGGCCGACTGGGCCAACTGGACCGACTGGTATCACAGGACCAACCGGTGTCACGGGACCGACCGGACCAACGGGGCCGACTGGTGTCACGGGACCGACCGGGCCGACCGGCGTCACGGGACCAACCGGTATCACGGGGCCGACCGGCATCACAGGACCAACCGGGCCAACGGGGGGAACGGATAATTCTTCAGATTTGTTGTCGGCATTTTCTACACCCCCTCAGGCAGGCTTATCTGGGAATCCCTTGATCTTTGACCGGAATGCAGTATCCAATACATCCAATATTACCCATGCTTCTAATACGGCGGATTTTGTAATTACCAAACCTGGATATTATTATATATCCTTCCATGGAACCATTTCTCCGGCAAGTAATGCAAAATTCCCGCTGACTGTAAGCATTTTTCTGCGCCAGCAAAGCGCCTCAGTATCAGGAGCCTCTGCTCAGCATACTTTTCAGAAATCCACAGATTCCGCCAGTATATCCTTCACACAGATCATCCAGGTGACCAGCGTACCCACCACTCTTACTGTATTTTTACAGGGCGGAACAATTCTTTATGGAGAGATATCTATGGACATTCATAAGATTGCGGATATACAGCCCCAAAAAGCTTAACTGCATAGTATACGGCCGCGTGCAGTCCTTTCCGCTAAAGACTTTAACGGAGATTATCGGTATAAAATGACACATCAGTAACTTTGTGCATAAGATAAAGAAAAAGGAAAAAAGGAATTCCTATGAGTTATACAGATTATAGGAATATTACCGGAAATATCCTGAATATCCAGACTGGAAGCACCTGCTGTATTACAATCATAACTGTACGTTCAGGAGAAGAAACCGTAAATTTTGTTGTAACAGGGGACACAGAGGTGATCGGCTCTGTACGGCTCCGAAGGGGTATGCGGGTCGCCGCGTTTTATGATACCACTCTCCCGGTCCCAGCCATTTATCCACCTCAGTATCATGCGGAACTGATCGCTCCTCTTCGTCCTAACCAGGAAGCCGCTTTAAACTTTTTTGATCAAACACTCACCGCTGAAGATAATTCGTTAAAACTGAATATAGGCCCGATGACCAGAATAGAAACTCAAAACGGGCAGCAATTTCGATGTGACCCGAGAAATATGGATCTTTTGGTGTATTATACGACCACCACTTTCAGTATTCCTCCACAGACAACTCCCCAGAAAATTGTTGTTATGTGTCCGGAAAAATAGAGAGTTTTCCTGTTTCAGATTTGCCTGTGCAGTCAAATGCCAATCAGAACATACCGCTGATTGGCATTTTTCCTAAAGGAAAACGGATATTCTTTCCCATCTCTTGTCTGAGAATCCTTCCTTTGTTATAATATTTTCGCACCTAGCGTACAGTTCCCGGATTGCCTCACATTTTCATAACCCATCCAGAGGCTTAGACATTTATTAAAATCTCATTGGAATTATATGGCAGATAAAATATAAAAAAGTGTTTTATGGGAACTGACTGCATCCAAATTTGGAGCATGGTAAAATTGCAGGCTTTTTCATAGGTGCGCAAATAAAACATAAATGATGAAACAAACAGCTTTTTCATATAGGAGGGCAATATGCGCACAGAGGAAGAGATGTTTCAAATTATTGTGAATGCTGCAAAGTCTGACGAACGTGTTCTGGCAGCATATTTAAAAGGTTCCAGGACAAATCCCAATGCTTTGCGTGATATTTATCAGGATTTCGATATTATGTTTGTCGTAAAAGAAACCGAAACTTTTCGGAAAGATTTGTCATGGCTTGATATATTTGGAAAAGTAATTCTGAAACAGGAGCAGGACGACGCGTTTGGTTATGGAGACCGCTTTGGCCTGCGCAGCCATTATGACCAAAGCTATTCCTGGCTGTTGCTGTTTGAAGACGGTAATCGCATTGATATCGGTGTAGAAACACTGGAATCTTTGGAAAGGGGAACAAATCGGAATAAACTGTTTCTTCCGCTCTTAGATAAAACCGGATGCCTTCCTAAGCTGCCCCCGCCAACAGATGAAGATTTTCATGTCAAGAGACCTACGCAGGCGCAATACCAGGGATGCTGCAATGAATTTTTCTGGTCTCTTTGTGATGTAAGCAAGGGAATTCTGCGGGATGAACTTCCATTTGCAATGACGACATATTTTTCACAGGCTCACCATATGCTTGAAATCATGTTGGAATGGTATATCGGAAGCAGAACGGCTTATTCTGTCTCCTGTAGAAAGCAAAATAAATATTTTAAAAAATACCTTCCGGAGAATATTTATCAGCAATATTTGCAGACATTTACAGACAGCAGCTATGAACATTTTTGGAAGGCGGTCATGGTTTCCTGCAGTCTCTTTCATGATACTGCAGCATCTACCGGGGAAAGTCTTGGTTTTCCTTACCCTAAGGAGTATGAATATGGATTTCTGAAATACATAAAAATTTTCAAAAAATAACAATGAGCAAAAGCGTCCATACTCTCCTCCAGGAACGCGCACAGACATAGATTATATGAATTTTAAAGGGACAGAAGATGAAAAACGATATTCAAAAAAGTTTGGAGATTTATTTTAACAATACGGAAAAGACTGTAGCCTACAGTGAGATCAAAAAGGTTATAGAACTTGATCTGTATTTGATCCAGCTGTTGGAGAATGGTCTGCATTTGCCAATATCGAAACTTGGATTTACATATGGGAAATGGGATGATTTTATTTCCTATTTTAAACAAAAAACGGGACTAAAATAAAAAGGGGATTTTCTGCTGCTATTTATAAGTCAGATTCACTCTGTCCCGGCAGATGCGTACGAAAGAAATATCAGGGAAAATCTTGAAACTCTGTCAAAAAATATGGTTCCATAAAATAAGCACTGCAGAAAGAAAGAGACAGTTCGGTATAGATTCACGGCTTTTTTAAAGCCTGGATTTTACAAAACTGTCTCTTTTTTTAGTGTCAGGGGAAAGCAGGATAACTATTAAAAAATTTCAAAAGGACATTTACGACTATTTTGCGGACAAATATTAAAATATAGACAATTTATGATATAATAAGCAATAGTTATGACCTGATCATGCAAAACGCTATCGCCGTTTCCATGGGAATGTCCAGAATACGGAAAATACGGATGCTGATCATGGATTATTGAAGGGGTAATGAAATGGGTAAGGTTATACTGTATGGTATTGCAGCTTTTATGGAAACAGGGATTGGAATATGGATTTTCGGGCAGGCATTTCCTAAAAGGGAGCATATGGAAAAACGGCATGTATTTGGCGAATGGCTATTGTTTGCAGTTATGACTGCATGCGCATATTCTTTTCCAAACACATTCTGGGGCATCGCCAATGAGCAAAATTATATAAGGAATCTTATAATTGTGCATCTTATGATCGTTCTGGTTTATGTAATTACACGCTTACACAGAAAGCAGAAAAAAACAAAAGAAAGCGCAATTGTCCAAGGAATCCTTTTTGGTGGAATAGTTGTATGCATGACAGCGCAATTTTGGACTTCATATCAATCTTATTCCATGGCTTTAGCTGGAAATGTTTATCCCGTATTATTTTTATGGGCTTTTTATAAATGTTCTTTTGTACAAGCCTATTTGTGGGAATTTACTTATACTACAAATTTAGGTCTCCTAAAAAATATCTATATAACATTCACCGGAGTATTTGAGCAAACATGGTTTGAAGATTATTTTTACTGGCCCCGCAGTCATACATATAAAGAAGCAATATACCTGATAATCATATGCTTTTTAGTATTACTAATTAATAAGTATATTCCTTTAAAGGATATTATATCTCAGATTCTCCATAAAAATAAGAAAGCTCTCTTTATATTTATGTTTGCCGAATGGGCTCTGTTATTTATAATTACAGAAAATGGAATGGGGCAAATTGGTACAGGTAATCTAACGGCATCTTTAATCGTTGCACTTGTTGTCATTTTTTGTTTATTGTTATTATATATCCGATCTATCATAAAGATTACTTCTACTGAAAAAAAGCTTTATGATATGCGAACTCACGCTATAGAACGCCAATATCATGAGCTGAATATTGCTTACGAAAAATACCGCTGCGTTGTTCATGACGAAAAAAATATGCTGTTCTATCTGCTGGAATGTTTGGAGCAAAATGAACCAGAAAAGGCGAAAGAATTTCTTATTAGTTATCAAGGAAAACTAAATAGAAATGGGAAACAGACATGGACGGGAATCTCAACACTTGATTTTTTGCTGAATATAAAAAAACAGCAAATGGATACGGCGGCTATAAAATTTCATTTGGATTGTCAGATCGACAGCATTTATTTGGAGGATGGGGACTTTGTTTCTATGTTTGGGAATCTTCTCGACAATGCAATCGAGGCGGCTATGAAATGTGAAAAAGAACAGCGGGAAATATATTTATCATTAAAAAATATTAATGAGATGCTTTATTTTAAAATAAAAAATTCATGTACAGCCAGGCCCACTCAGAAAAACCACCGATTTCTTACCAGTAAGAAAGACGAAAAGGAACATGGCTGGGGTATTGAAAGTGTTAAATTCATCGTTGCAAAATATAATGGCGATATTTCTTTCAGCTATGATGGTAACTTCTTTGAAGTAAAAATTATTATATAAATTAGGAGAAGACAATGATAAAAATAGCGGTTCTCGAAGATGAAAAAGAATTTATGGATAAGGAAACAGAGGTTCTTGAGAACTATTTTGAAAAAAATAATGTAAAATATGTCATCGAACCATATCTCAGTTCTGAATGGTTCCTGCTGGGAATGAAAGAGGAAGTATATGATATCTATATCCTGGATGTGGAAATGCCCTTTAAGAACGGTTTGGAAGTTGCAAGAGAGATTCGGAAGCTGTATCCTGATCCCACCCTTATTTTTGTAACAAATTACATAGACTATGCCATAGAAGCTTATGAAGTGAATACTTACCGTTACATTCCAAAAGCAGTCCTGGAACAAAAGCTGCCCCAGGCGCTGGACGCCCTGCTCCCATCTCTTCTTCTCACTGAAGAACGGTACTACATCATAAAAAAACGGGGTTCATCGGAAAGAATCCCTCTCTCAGATATCTATTATCTCAAAAAAGAGGGAAAGTACGTGGTGATCATCCATCGCAAAGGAGAAAGCAGGATAAGAGAATCCCTCTCTGCTGTCTTCACTGATCTGAAAAGCAGGGAATTTATTGCCGTAGATAAAAGCTATGTTGTAAATATCCGGCACATAATGAAGATCAATGGCTATAACCTGATCATGCGGAATGACATGGTCGTTCCGGTAGGAATGTCCAGAATGCCGAAAATACGGAAACAGATCATGGAGTACTGGGGGGAATGAGAAATGGGGAAGCTTATACTATATGCCATTGCAGCTTTCATGGAAACAGGGATTGGTATATGGATTTTCGGGCAGGTATTTCCTAAAAGGGAACGAATGGAAAAGAGGCATGTATTTGGCGAATGGCTGCTATTTGCTATCATGACTGCATGCGCATATTCTTTTCCAAACACATTCTGTGGAATTGCCAATGAGCGAAATTATATAAGGAATCTTATAATTGTGCATCTTATAATCCTTCTGGTTTATGTAATCACACGCTTACATAGAAAACAGAAAGAGCCAAAAGAAAGCGCAATTGTCCAAGGAATCCTTTTTGGTGGGATAGTCGTATGTGTAACAGCACAGTTTTGGGGGTCATATCATTCATTTTCCATGGCTAAGGCAGGATATGTTTATCCAGTATTATTTTTATGGGCTTTTTATCAATGTTCTTTTATACAAGCATATTTGTGGGAATTTGCATATTGCACGAATTTAGGAATCATAAAAACTCTATATATAACATATGTAGGTACATTTACACAAAGCTCCTTTGAGGAATTTTTTGAATGGCCCCGTCATCATACATATATAGAAGTTATATTTTTATTGCTCACTTATTGTATTATATTGGTAATCAATAAATATTGTCCCTTAAAAAAATTTTTACCCAAATTGCTCAACCAGAACAAGCTCTCTCTTTTCATATTTACATTCATCGAATGGCGAGTATTTTATGTAGTTATAGATTTCGGCTTAGGCAAAGTTAAAGAAGAGAATCTTATCTCTTCTTTGGTGGCGGCAATGGTCATTATTTTTGTATTAGCATTATTGTATGTTAAGTCTATGATGAAAATGTCTACTGCCGAGAAAAATTTTTTCTATATGCAAAACCAGGCTATGGAACGCCAGTATCATGAACTTAATATTGCCTATGAAAAATACCGCTGTGTCGTTCACGATGAAAAAAACATGTTACTCTATCTCCAAGAATGTTTAAGTCAAAATGAAGTAGAAAAAGCCAAACAATTTTTAGATGATTATCAGGGAAAACTGAATGGAAATGGGAAACGGACATGGACTGGAATCTCAACCCTTGACTTTTTGCTAAATATAAAAAAGCACCAGATGGATGCAAAAGCAATAGACTTCTCTCTGGATTGCCAAATAGAAAAGATAATGATAAAAGACACGGACTTTGTAGCTATGCTTGGAAATCTTCTGGACAATGCCATCGAAGCATCTGTTAAATGTCTAAAAGGACAGCGAAAAATATATTTAGTATTAAAAAATGTTAATGATATGTTTTATTTAAAATTAAGGAACTCCTGCGCAGCCAAACCAATCCAGAAAAACTTTAAATTTCTCACCAATAAAAAAAGCAAAGAAGATCATGGCTGGGGGATAGAAAGTATTAAATATATAACAGAAAAATACAATGGAAATGTTTCTTTCCAATATGGTGACGATTTTTTCCAAGTAATCGTTATGATTTAAAAAAATCAGTGAAAATAGCTGGAATTATACCAGGATATCTAACGGAGACTGTCTGAGATACATAGAAAGACAGTCTCCTGTGGGTTTATTCTTCTTTTTTCGATGATTTTAATGGGCCTCTCTTCTTCCATAAGTATAAGCTGGCAAGTTCCCCTTGGATAAGCGTATAAAAGTAGGGCATTAAAAAATCGGATAAGACCTCTTCAAATGTCCATCCGCATTCTGCAAACTGTTTTTCAAGTTCATCAAAGCAGCCTCCCGGTCCAGATATTACCAAACATGCATTCAGATATTTTTTACCCTCCTTTTTCAGATCCAAATTTATGCAGAATAACGCTTTATCCCCGCCTATCTGTCCAGCTTCATAGAATTTTGGCAATTCCCCATCCAGTACTTTTTTCACAGCAGGATTCTGCCTGTTCAAAAACCATTTTACTCCCGTAATTTCGCCAGTAATGTTTTCATTACTCGGTATCCTCTTCCATCCCCCTCTCTCACCCATACGGTACAGTAAATCCGTAGAAACACAGTCGCTGTCCAAATCCGTAAAACCACTTATCAAAACACTTATCCTGGTACAGATTTTAACCAGGTAAGAAAGGATTATGTAAAAATATTCATTTTCTGTTTCTTTTTTCTTCCGCTCCCCCATTTTCTTTATCAGGAGATTTGTTTTATCACGCTGAAGCTGCCATGCTTTTATATAAGCCAGATGCACGAATCGGTCTGTAATATTTCCATTGATATTTTTCTTTTTTCCTGCTCCCTGCAGTTCAATAATTTCGTTGTCTATGATTTCTTTTTTATCCATTGCGAACTCCTTTCTTTATTTCGTGGAAATCATATCATATTTACTGGCCAATAAACGAAATTATGCTTTAAAACCAAGCTTATGTCCTTCTAAATAAAAAACTGCACAAATTGCCTGACCTGGTTTGCAGCTGCCTTCTTCTCTTTCTACAGCATAACCGGTTATAAATAAACCCAAACAATAAGGTAACATAAATGAAAACTAACAGGATTCCCTCTGCCAGCAACAGCTGGCAGAGGAATATTTAGAGGGCAGAAAAATTTTATTTAGTAATCGTAATCTTTCTCAAGGGCGACCACTGGCTGTAAGCTATGTTTCCTTCCTGGCTGCTGTATGCCTGAATCCCCAGATAGTAAGTTCCCGGTTTTACATTTCGGATTGTAATGTTCGCTTTAGTCCCATTGGCTGGATTGGATCGTCCATATACCGCCTTTTCTGGTGCCGGGATAGCAACTCCGGCTGTAGAACTGTCGTTTTTCTTTGTTCCCCGGGAAAGCCTCACATCGTAACCGGCGATTCCCTTCGGGAGCTCCACTGTGGCATGGATATTTCTTCCGGAAACATTGACTGATGAAATAGTCGGTCGCAACGGAGTGTTTACATGGATGTCCACCCGTACCACATTCGACCAGCTGCTGTATGTCTTTTTATTTCCTTCAAGGGAAAGAGCCCGGGTTCCTATAAAGTAAGTTCCTTTATTCAGATTCCGAAAGATCACCTTATTTCCTTTCTGGTATGTTGCGATCCTTCCATTCTTTCCACGGATTGGCTCACTTTTTTTATTCAGATCCGTTCCTGCCACACAGTAATACATATCCCCATAAAAATCGTTCAGCTCTACCGTTACCATGTTTTTGTTTACCGTTACATTGGTTATTATAGGTGCTGACAGGGCTGCCTGGAAGGGAATCCCATGTTCATTCGCATATTTTTCTGCATAAGTACCAGGAACACCCGTAAAACTTACCTGGTTGCATCCAATAAAGGCATCGTCCGCAATTTCCTTAACAGAAGAGGGCATATAGACGGTATGCAGGCTTGTACAGTAAGCAAATGCTTTTGTCTGGATATATTCCATTTCCTGATTTAAAGTCACTTCCTCCAGGTTATCACATCCATAAAATGCTTTCCTGTATATGGACCTGATAAAGTCATGCTCCTCCAAATGTAATATCCTTTGCGAATTATCACAATCTGTAACCGCCATGTTGGTATCGACTACAGGCAGATCTTCTATCCAATCTCCTTCTGCATAGGTTACACCATCTGTACTATAGTGAAAACTACCTTCCCCATCAAGTGCGCAGAAAGAGTCTCCACTATCTTTGATATCGCCTAAGGACCAAATGATCACCTTGGAATCCGGATCAAAAGCATCCGGTGCGATTGTACAGGGAGATTGTGCGCTGGATTCCAATTCCCGGATATCTGCAAGCTTATGGCAGTCTGTAAAAGCCTGGCTTTCAATATTGATACTCATACCGCCAACATTAGTTATTGTACGCAGATTCGAGCAGTTTTGAAAAGCTCCTGTACGAAACATAAATGCCGGCTGAGCTATCGTCAAATGCTGCAATACATGAAAGTTCACAAAAGCCCCTGCCGCAATTTCCGTAACCGGCTTTCCTTCATAGGTTTCTGGGATATGTACTGTATCCACATCCACGCCTTTTACCACCTTGTAACTGTCAGTCTCTTCTACATATTCATAGATAAGCCCCTCTGTACCTGTCTCCTCCTCTCCGCCTGCCAAAAACAGGCTGGCATTGTCTCCTTCTTCAGAGGAAAAAGACGCCGGTGATTCGCCGTCACTAAAAAGCGCCTCTTCTAAAGGAGCCTCGAATTCTGTTATCCCTTCACCGCTCTCTTCTGTTTCTGTTTTCATACCGCTTTCTTTTTCGGTATCTTCTTCTGTTATTTCAACATTCCCGTCTTCTTTTACCTCTGTCTCTTCGATAAATTCCTCTATTCCAGTCATATCCGGAACATCTGCAATCTCCGGAACATCTGCCGCAAAAACAGGCAGCATATTTCCCGTACATATCACACATGCTAAAATACATGCACAAATTTTTTTCTTCTTCATGAAGCTATCCTCCTTTTCCTCTGTTTTTAAACAGAAACTAAAACTCACGACCAGATAACTTTTCATATTGGGGGCATATAAAAACAAGTTGTAAGAAGACTAACTACAGCTATAACCTTCTAGATTTTTTTGTACAGATAGAATCTTCTCACTGAATCTTGATCTTTTTTAACGGCGACCATTGGCTGTAAACTATTTTCCCATCCTGGTTACTGT
>CALIZJ010000221.1 GCA_938028845.1 uncultured Blautia sp. | reverse complement strand
ACAAGAATCACCTTGGTTTTTACAAACTCTTTATTTTCCCCTTCCGGAAAAACAGCCCCTGGATAAAGAGCCGCTTCTTCATCATAATTGATTCCTCCCAGATCTTCTCCCATGATCTGGCGGAAAAGAAAGTTTACGCTCTCTAAAACCTCCGGCCGGCTCCGGAAATTTTTATGAAGGTCGATCCTCTGCTCCGTACTGTCAGTAAGGGAATACCTCTTATATTTTTCCATAAACAGTTCCGGTCTTGCCAGACGAAAGCGATAAATACTCTGCTTCACATCTCCTACCATGAAAATATTCTTTTTTTCTTTCACCCATCCGGACACACAGACAGTCAAAAGCTCCTGAACCAGGTTGCTGTCCTGGTACTCATCTACCAAAACCTCGTCATACTTTTCTGAAAGTTCTCTGGCCGCCTGGCTTTTTTCTCCATCCTCTCCCATAAGGATCTTAAGAGCAAAATGCTCCATATCTGTAAAGTCCAGAAGATTTTTTTCCCTTTTTTTCTCAGCAAAAAGCTCCATAAAAGAGCGAACCAGACCCACCAATGTCTGCATAGGTTCCCGGCACAGTTTTAAAAGCAGGAGGATCTGTTTTTCACTGCCCATAAAATAACGGGTTTTCATCTCTTTTAAGATTCCCTTAACTTCTTCCCGAAGAGCCTTTACCTGTTCCTTTTTGTTCTCCTGTACCCCTTCCATCTTCTTTCCCGGAAGGCGAACAAAGGCAGGGCTGTTTAAAAGGGCGGACATTCCATCAAAATCCTTTTCTTTTCCCTTTTTCATAAGCATCTCTAAAAGTTCCAGGTCGCTGTCCAGCGCTTCCTCATAAAGATAGGGACCTCCGCTGGTACTGCATAAAGCTTTTGCCTCCTTAAGCAGTCCCAACGCCTCTGCAAGTTCACTAATGGCAGTCTCCCATAAAAGCTGCATCCATTGGGTTTCCCTTAACTTTTCCAGAGAGTCCGTCTCATAAACGGTAAGACACTCCTGCAGCCATTCTTCCGGATAAGGATGGCTCATTGCCGCCTCATACACATCCAGGATATATTCCTTTATCCCCTCATCCGTCTTTCCTGTGGCATAACATTCCACAAACTGGTGGAAATCTTCCTCTCCTGAGGCATACCGTTCTTCCAGCAGTTCTTTCAGCACATCCTCCTTAAGAAGCTTTAATTCCCCTTCCTCAGCCGTTTTATACCCGGGATCCAGGCCGATAAGATGAAAGTAATTTCGTATAATATAAGAACAAAAGCCATCTATGGTGGTAATCTGGGCGGTGTGTATCAAGGTGGTCTGCCGCTGCAAATGTTCATTGTCCGGATTTTCATAAAGAGCTTCGTCCAGCGCCCGGGCGATACGCTCCCGCATCTCGCCTGCCGCAGCCCGTGTAAAGGTCATGATCAGCAGACGGTCAATATCCACCGGATGAGCCTTATCCATAATCTTGCTTAAAATCCGCTGTACCAGGACAGCCGTCTTTCCGGAACCTGCTGCCGCACTTACCAGGATATTCCGGTCCCGCAGAGAAATTACCTTTTCCTGCTCTTTTGTCCAGGTTACACCCATCCTTACTGTACCTCCTTTGCAAATGCGTTCCACAATTCTTCATCAGAAAATGCCTTTAAGCGCCTGTGCTCAAATCCCGGCAGCTTTCTGTCATAGCTGCAGACTGTCTGAAAAGCACAATACTCGCAGGCATCCTTTTTTCCCAGCTCGTAAGGGGACACCTGCGCCTCGCCGTTTAAGATTTCTTCCTTGATCCCCGCAATTTTCTTTTTTACAAACTGATTTAAAAGGGCAAACTGCTCTCTTGTGGCAACAGAAGCATTTTTCCGAAAACTGCCGTCCTTATTAAAAGATGCCGGGATGGAGGTCAGGGTATGATCCAGTTTTTCTGCCACCTCTTTATCCGCCTGGAGCAGGCCGTTCATTTTCAGCTCTTTTAAAATCTTCTGATCTACCTCTTGTATATCCGCTTCTATATTTTCTAAAAGCATAGGGTCTTTGATATTGTAGTAGAAGATTCCCGCAGGCTCCACCGTCTTATCCGGGTGTTTTTTCTTTTCTGCCGTAAGCGCCGCGTCCAGATAGATCATAAGCTGCAGCTGCAGTCCGTGGTAAAGAGCCAAAAGGTCAAAAGAGGTATTTCCGGTTTTGTAATCAATGATCTTTACGTAAACCTTATCCTCTTCCTCCAGAATATCCAGACGGTCGATCCGGCCGCCTCCTATGGATACCTCAAATCCCTCCGGAGAAAATTCTCCCTTTTTTAGCTGTTCCTGCAAAGCCCACACTGTACGTCTTAAAATCCTTCGGGTCCTCTCGACCATATAGGTATTTCTGGCGCTGCTCTTTAAAATGGTATTTCCATAATCCGCAGCTACCACATCCAGACATTCATCGATCAAAGTATTTCGGGTATCCTCGTCAAGCTTTTTCCAATCCAGTCCTTTTTCCTTCAGTTTGCCTGAAAACCTCTCCAAAGCTCCGTGCATTACATTTCCCATATCCATGGCCCGAAATTCATACTCCGCCCTCTCCGTAAGCATCAGCCCATACCGGAGAAAATGTGCAAAAGCACAGGCACAGAAACGTTCCAGCCTTGTGGCGCCGTAAGGAGAAATTTCACCGTAAAGAGCCTTTGCCACACTTTTTGAGATAAGATCCACAGGTTTTTTATAAAACGAGGCATTTACCAGACGTTGAATCCTCTCCCTATATTGAGGGCTTCTTAAATACCAACTGTACAGTTCTTTAAAAACAACATCCCGCTCCCCCTGTCCTTTTCTTTCCAGGTTCTCCAGGAAATAAGAAACACCAGCCCCCGGCATTTCCAGCTGATCCATCTCCTCCGGCAATTTTCCCGTCTCCTGCACCTCTAACTTAGGATACATTTTTTTCATAGTACCTATGAGATACGCAGGGCTTAGTGCCTCTCCTTTTCCGTTAGCCTGACAGTAGGACAGACATAAAAGACTGTCGGGCTTCGTAAGATTCAGATAGAGGTAAAACCTTTGCATATTCATAAGTTCTTTGGGTCCAGGCGCAAGTTCCACCCCTTCCCCGGAAAGAAAATCTCTGTCAAATTCTGTCAGAAGCCCTCCTGACTCTGTATTTTTCGGGATGTTTCCTTCATTCACTCCCACGAAAAACAAAGCGCGCACATCCTTAAGCCTGGTACGCTCCATATCTCCCACCAGCACTGCATCCTTGCTTGGGGGAATCAGCGCTACCTTTGCCTCACCAAGCCCCGTTTCCAAAATCTGCTGGAAATCTGCACAGGAGACTTTCTCCTCCCCCAAGATTTCCACCATTTTATCAAAAAGTTCCATGACAATGCCATAAATCTGGGCATACTCCTTTTCCATGGCAAGATCTCCCACCTGGTGAAAGGCAAGCTCTCTGTCCTTTAATTTTTGCTGTGTATTGTTTCTTACAATAAAATCATACAATAAAAGGCAATACTCCCCAATGGTCTTCTTTCCGCCCCGGAAGCCCTCATAAAGCGCGCCTGTTTCTTCTACAAACCGCTGCCGGACTTTGTTCAGATCCTGTATGTCTTCCGGCGCCATTCCCCGGTATATGCGCACCCATTTTTCGCTCCATCCCTTATAACTGCGTATCCCAAGGGCGAGCACATAATTTTCAAGGCGGTCAGCCTCTTCTCTTGTGATGCAGGACATCCCGCAGCGCAGATATCGAAACACACTTTCGTAAGTGAATCCCTTCACTGCCATCTCCACAGCAGCCCTTAAATACTCCACAAAAGGATTCATCAAAACGGTGTGCTTATCATCCAGAAAATAAGGAATCCCTAATTTCTCGAACACCTGCCTGGCCACATTTTTATATTCTTCAAGGTTTCCTGTGATGACTGCCATCTCTCCGTAACGGTATCCTTTCATGCGGACCAGCCGCGCCATTCTCCTTGCCGTTTCTTCCAGCTCCCTTAAAGGATTTTTAGCAGAAAAGATCTGGATTTCCTCCTGCTCTTTTTCATAAACTCCTTTCCGGTAACGGAAAATATGGCTTTCCAAAAAAGAAAGGGCAGGAGAGGCGGCAAACCTGGATTTTTCTCCTGGTTTTATCTGCACCGGTTCCTCTATATCCCTGGTCATAGCGCTTAAGCTATGAATCATTTTCCGGCTCATATAGAAAAGATGGTGGGGTTTTCCCTTTAAAAAGGGATCTTCCCCGGCATCCATAGTGACCGTCACGAACACCCTGGAACACAGCGAAAGAAGCTCCCGGATCACCTTATTCTGTATGGGCGTAAAGCCGGTAAAACCATCCAAAAGCACAATGCTTCCCTTTATCTTTTCCGAAAAGGGCAGTGCCCCTACCAAAACATCCAGCACTTCCTCGCTTGTCATATAATGATCCTTTAAATATCCCCGAAAGGC
>CALIZJ010000220.1 GCA_938028845.1 uncultured Blautia sp. | reverse complement strand
CTCTTCCGATCTTTTTTGATGATGTTTCTTATGGCGTTTCGGAAGGAGAGAAAATCGGGATCATCGGGATAAACGGCACAGGAAAGACTACCCTTCTTCGGATCATTGCAGGACTTACAGAGCCCGATGAAGGACAGGTGATCACCCAGAACGGACTTCGCCTCACTTACCTTCCCCAGGATCCTAAATTTCCTTCAAATGCCACGATCCTTTCTTATCTGACGGAAGGGGTCACGGCACAGACCTGGAATCCTCAGACAGAAGCGAAGACGATCTTAAACCGCCTGGGGATCCAAAACCATGAGGAGGAAATCGCCCATCTTTCCGGAGGGCAGAAAAAAAGGGTGGCTTTGGCGAAGACCCTGGTAAATCCCGCAGACATTTTAATTCTGGACGAGCCTACAAACCATTTGGATAATGAAATGGCATCCTGGCTGGAGGATTATCTGAACCGGTTCAAAGGCGTGGTGATCATGGTAACCCATGACCGGTATTTCCTTGACCGGGTGACAAATAAGATCCTGGAGATCAGCCATGGAAAACTGTACAGTTATGAGGCAAATTATTCAAAGTTTTTGGAAATGAAGGCCCAGCGGGAGGAGATGGAAGAGGCCAGCGAGAGAAAACGCCAGAGTATCCTCCGCATGGAGATCGAGTGGGCGAAAAGAGGCTGCCGGGCAAGAACTACAAAGCAGAAAGCCCGCCTGGACCGTCTGGAGGCCTTAAAAAACGGAACAGCGCCCATACGGGACAGCCAGGTAGAAATTGATTCCATCCAGTCACGGATGGGAAAGAAGACCATCGAGCTTCGGGGAATTTCCAAAAGTTTCGGGGACAAGGTGTGTATCCGTGACTTCACATATATTGTTTTGAAAAACCAGCGTCTTGGGATCATTGGCCCTAATGGATGCGGAAAGTCCACCCTATTGAAAATCATTGCGGGAATTGTAAAGCCGGATGAGGGCCAGGTGGAAATCGGAGAGACGATCAAAATCGGATATTTTTCCCAGGAAGGGGAGAAAATGGACGAAAACCAGAGGGTGATTGATTATATCCGGGACGTAGCGGAATATATCCCCACAAAAGACGGGCTGATCAGTGCGGCCAAGCTTTTGGAGCGTTTCCTTTTTGACTCTTCCCTTCAGTACGCGCCTATCGGCAAGCTTTCCGGAGGAGAAAGAAAGCGGCTGTATCTTATGAAGATCCTTGCGGGAGCGCCCAATGTCCTTTTATTGGATGAGATCACGAACGATATTGACATTCCTACCCTTACGATCCTGGAGGATTATCTGGATTCCTTTGCCGGTATCGTGATCGCAGTATCCCATGACCGTTATTTCCTGGACAATATGGCGGAACGGATCTTTGCCTTTGAGGGAAATGGAAACCTTTCCCAGTATGAAGGAAATTATACAGATTATCTGGAAGCGAGAAAAAACCGGGCCGGAGATTTTTCACAGAGAGAAGAGAATAGCCCCAATAAGGCAGAAAATAAAAAGTCGGACTCCATGAAAGGCTGGAAGCAGAACCGGCCCCAGAAGCTGAAATTTTCCTATATGGAACAAAAGGAATATGAAACCATAGACGCAGATATTGAAGCTCTGGAAACTAAAATCGCCAAACTCGATGAGGATATGCAGAAAAACGCCACTAATTCCGGAAAGCTTAACGACCTTACCAAAGAGAAAGAGAAGGCAGAGGCCCTGCTTGAGGAAAAAATGGACCGTTGGGTTTATTTAAACGATCTTGCGGAAAAGATTGCCCAGCAGAAGAAATAGATGAGGGAACTTTGAAAGAAACCGGACATTTTCTAAGGTGCCGGTACACTGGAAGTTTATAAAAGGAGAAGAACGACTATGAAAAAAAGTCCAATGACCATTCTGTGTTATATAGAAAAGGAAGACTCTTATTTAATGCTGCACCGGGTTTCCAAAAAGAACGATGTGAATAAAGATAAATGGATCGGGATCGGGGGGCATTTTGAAGAAGGGGAGAGCCCGGAGGAATGTCTTTTGCGGGAGGCATTGGAAGAGACCGGCCTTACCCTTACTTCTTACCGTTTCCGGGGACTGGTCACTTTTTCCCAGGAGGGATATGGGACGGAATATATGTGCCTTTTCACGGCGGACGGCTTTACCGGGGAGATGAAAGAGTGTGACGAAGGTGTTTTAAAGTGGGTTCCCAAAAAGGATCTGGACAAGTTAAATCTTTGGACCGGGGATGCCATTTTTTTGGATCTTCTGGCAAAGGACGCCCCGTTCTTTTCTTTAAAATTAAGCTATCAAAAAGATGAACTGAAGGAGGCGGTTTTAAACGGAAAGCCGGTCCGCCTGCCTTTAAATCAGTAATTTTCAGCCATTGTCTTGACTTTTTTGCCGTATGTTTAGTATGATATCCACTAGTACATTTATTGGATTTATACGCCTGTTTTTGACGGCAGATCAGACGACGATAGAGAGTTCACAGTTTTAGGAGGAATAGAATATGGCAGAATCAGTAAAAGTAGTAGTAGATGCCATGGGCGGCGACCATGCCCCTGTGGAACCGGTAAAAGGCGCAGTCCAGGCTGTAAAGGAACGGCAGGATATCCAGGTGATCCTTACAGGGGATAAGGCGGCTATTGAGAATGAGCTGAATAAATATCCGGATGTTCCCAAAGACAGGATCCGCATTGTGCATACCAGCGAGGTGATCGAGACAGCGGAACCACCGGTCATGGCAATCCGTAAGAAAAAAGATTCATCAATCGTCGTGGGACTGAATATGGTTAAGCAACAGGAGGCAGATGCCTTTGTATCTTCCGGCAGCACCGGGGCTGTTCTTGTAGGAGGGCAGGTCATTGTAGGAAGAAGCAAAGGGGTGGAAAGACCGCCGCTGGCTCCTTTGATCCCTACAAAAAAAGGCGTATCCCTGCTGATCGACTGTGGGGCCAATGTGGACGCCCGTCCTTCCCACCTTGTGCAGTTTGCCAAAATGGGAGCTATCTACATGGAACATGTGGTTGGAATAAAAAATCCAAAGGTTGCCATCGTAAATAACGGAGCGGAGGAGGAAAAAGGAAACGCTCTGGTAAAGGAGACCTTTCCTCTCTTAAAAGCCTGCAAAGGAATCAATTTTATCGGAAGCATTGAGGCAAGAGATATTCCGGACGGCTATGCAGATGTGATCGTCTGCGAAGCTTTTGTGGGAAACGTCATCCTGAAACTTTACGAAGGCGTAGGGGCTACGCTTATTGGAAAAATCAAGGAGAGCATGATGTCCAGTTTCCGCAGCAAAATGGGCGCTCTTCTTGTAAAACCGGCGCTTAAGGCAACGCTGAAAAGCTTTGATGCCAGTGAGCATGGAGGAGCGCCTCTGCTGGGGCTTAAGGGCCTGGTGGTAAAAACACATGGAAGCGCTGTGGCAGTGGAGGTTAAGAATGCTATTTTCCAGTGCGTACAGTTTAAGGAGCAGCGGATCAATGAGAAAATCGCAGAGCGGATCAACGACCAGGAGGAAAATACTCCAGAGAAGGAATAAAGGAAGATGGAATACGACCAGATGGCTTTTGACAGAACATGAAATCACAGAAAAGACAGGAGGTTATGGATGTGGAGCTGGATAAGCTGAAAAAAATTATTGCAGATGTCTTAAATATAGATGCGGATAATATTACGGAAGATACCACATTTGTGGATGACCTTGGCGCGGATTCTCTGGATGTATTTCAGATCGTCATGGGCATTGAGGAAGAGTATGACATAGAAATCGACAATGAGACAGTAGAGCAGATACAGACTGTGCGGGATGCGGTGGAAGCAGTCCGTAAAATGACAGAGTAGTCTGCAGGACTGCTGAATATGGGGTGTTGCAAAAGGCAGCACCCTTGCTTTTAGAATGGAGAGACGAAGATGAATAAACAGTTGGAAAAATTGGAGCAGATTATAGGATATACCTTTAAAAACAAACAGCTCCTTTCCCAGGCGCTTACCCACAGTTCTTATGCAAACGAGAAAAAAATGGGGAAATTACGGTGCAACGAACGGCTGGAATTTTTAGGAGATGCAGTGCTGGAGCTGATTAGCAGCCATTATCTTTACGAGAAGTTTCCGCAGCTTCCGGAAGGGGAGCTTACCAAGAAAAGAGCGAGCCTTGTGTGTGAACCCAGCCTTGCCTTCTGCGCCAGAGGCTTTTCTCTGCCGGAGTTTCTTCTTTTAGGAAGAGGAGAAGAGATGACCGGAGGAAGAAACCGTGACTCTATTGTGTCAGACGCTACAGAAGCTCTTTTAGGCGCGGTCTATTTGGACGGTGGTTTTGCTAGTGCGAAGGAGTTTGTGCTGAAATTCATCCTGAATGATATAGAGCATAAACAGCTCTTTTTCGATAGCAAGACCATCCTGCAGGAAATGGTACAGGAGATGGGCGGTCAGCCTGTGGAATACCAGCTTGTAAAGGAAGAGGGACCGGATCATAATAAAAAATTCACAGTCAGCGCAGTGGTAAACGGCACTCCTATGGGAACCGGGGAAGGACACACCAAAAAAGCGGCAGAACAGGGCGCTGCTTATGAGGCGATCCGAAAGATCAAGCCATCATTGACATAAACAGGAACAGAGGGAACAATGTATTTAAAAAATATTGAGGTACATGGGTTTAAATCTTTTGCCCAGAAAATTAACTTTGAATTTCACAACGGGATCACAGGTATCGTAGGGCCTAACGGAAGCGGGAAAAGCAATGTAGGCGACGCTGTGCGCTGGGTCCTCGGGGAGCAGAGCGCCAAGCAGCTCCGCGGGGGAAACATGCAGGACGTTATCTTTTCCGGTACGGAGACGAGAAAGCCCTTAAGCTATGCTTCTGTAGCCATTACTTTAGATAACAGCGACCATAAGCTTCCTGTGGATTTTAACGAGGTCACAGTGACAAGACGGCTGTACCGTTCCGGTGAAAGCGAATATCTGATCAATGGAAGCGCCTGCAGACTGAAAGACATTAACGAAATGTTTTACGATACCGGTATTGGAAAAGAAGGCTATTCCATCATCGGACAGGGACAGATCGATAAGATCTTAAGCGGAAAGCCGGAGGAGCGCAGGGAACTTTTTGATGAGGCCGCAGGTATCGTTAAATTTAAGAGAAGAAAAAACACTACCATTAAGAAGCTGGAAGAAGAACGGCAGAACCTGGTGCGTGTGACGGATATCCTAAGCGAGCTGACCAAGCAGCTTGGCCCTTTGGAAAAGCAGTCTGAGACAGCGAAAGTGTATTTGGCGAAGCGAGAGCGTCTCCGGGAGCTGGATGTAAACCTGTTTTTAATAGAGCATGCCTATACAGGAAAGCTTCTGGAAGAACTGCGGGAAAAAGCAGAAGTAGCTGAAGGAGATCTTAAGGAAAATAAAGAGGCTTATGAGCAGACGAAGGTAGAGTACGATTCTCTGGAACAGGAACTGGAAGAACTAAATGGAAAGATGGACGCGCTCCGTCAGGAAACCCAGGAAAATGCAGTAAAAAAGCAGCAGTTGGAAGGGAGCATAAACGTCCTGCACGAACAGATAGCAGCGGCCGTCCAGAACGACGCTCATTACCGTTCCCGTTTAGGAACGATCCATGAGGATCTGAAAAAAAGAGAAGATTCCTATAGGGAACTGGACGAAGAGCGTGCGGATATACAGGAAGCCTTAAAAGAGATCCGCAGAAAACAGAAAGAAGGACAAAAACGTCTGGAAGCGATCCAGGCAAATGTGGAAGAATGTACCCAGGCGGTAGAAGAGGGAAAAAATGAGATCATTGAGCTGTTAAACAGCCGGGCGACTACCAAAGGTAAGGCACAGCGTTTCGATGCGATGATGGAACAGATGGATATTCGCAAGGCAGAGATCAGCCAGCGTATCCTCCGTTTAAAAAGCGAGGAGGAAGAGCAGGAGAATATCCGGAAAAAAGCCCAGGCAGAGTATGACGCCATTACTTCCCTGATCCAGTCCATGAATGAGGAATGTGTCCGTCTGGACCAGGCTGTCCATGAGATTTCAGAGGAATTAAAAAAACAGAATGCCCAGATGGAAATCGGGCAGACGGCTTACCACAGAGAGGAATCCAGACTGTTTTCTCTGAAAAATATTACGGAGCGCTACGACGGCTATGGAAACAGTATCCGCCGGGTGATGGAGCAGAAGGACAAAGTTCCGGGGATCAAAGGCGTGGTCGCAGATATCATCCAGGTGGAAAAAAATTATGAGATTGCCATCGAAACGGCCCTTGGAGGAAGTATTCAGAATATTGTCACAGACAACGAGCAGACAGCAAAGGAAATGATCAGCTTCCTGAAGAAAAACCGCTATGGACGGGCTACCTTTCTGCCATTAAGCAACATGAACGGAAAAGGAGGCTTTCCCCAGAAGGAAGCCCTTTTGGAAAATGGTGTGATCGGCGTCGCAAGCGACCTGGTAAAGACCGAGCCGGAGTATGAAGGACTTTGCCGGTATCTTTTAGGAAGAGTGCTGGTAGTGGATCAGATCGATCATGCCATTGCCATTGGAAAGAAATACAGACATAGCCTGCGTATGGTAACTACGGAGGGAGAACTTTTAAGCCCGGGCGGTTCCATGACAGGCGGTGCCTTTAAAAATAACAATAATCTTCTGGGTAGAAGGCGGGAGATTGAAGAGCTGGAACGAAGCGTGGCGGCTTTAAAAAAGGATATGGAAGAAATGCAGAAGTCCATTGACGACAACCGCAGCCAGAGAAATGTGATCCGTGATACCATCGCAGAGTTCCAGGAAAAGCTGCGTAAGCAGTACGTGGCACAGAACACCGCAAAAATGAACCTTTTAAAGATCGAGGAAAAGATCAAGGAAATCCAGGGAGGCTACGAGCAGATCCAGAGAGACCAGACAGAGCTTAAACGGCAGGTCACTGACATCCGGGAGGATCACAGCCAGATTGAGAAAGAACTGGAGGCGTCAAAGCAGGACGAAGAAGAACTGGAAGCTTTTATAGAGACCAGGCAGAAAGAACTGGAGGAATGGAAAGCAGAAGAGACGGGAAAGACCAAGGAATTAGAGGAAATCCGTCTGGAAGCTTCCTCTCTGGAACAAAAGGAAAGCTTTGCCGGAGAAAACATTTCCCGTCTGAATGAAGAAATGCAGGCTTTGCGGGAAGAAGAAACCGGTATCCATGAAATCCTTTTAAAAGGAAAGGAGGAAATGGAGAAAAAGGAGCAGGAGATCAAAGAGCGGAGAGAGGCCGTAGCTATCTGTCAGGAAAAGGAAACAGATGCAAAGGAGCAGATGCAGCTTTTCCAGGAAGAAAAGGAAGAAAAAAACACCCGGCATAAGGCTATCTTTAAAAAGCGTGATGAACTTTCCGACCGGATCGGACTTTTGGATAAAGAATGTTTCCGTTTAAAAAGCCAGACCGATAAGATCGAGGAAAGCCGGGAAAACCAGATCTCCTATCTTTGGGAGGAATATGAGATTACGCCCAATAATGCCGCCCAGTACCGGAAAGAAGAGCTTACTGACCGCCAGGAGATGAAAAAAGAGATCAGCCGCATGAAGGATGAGATCCGGAAGCTGGGATCGGTAAACGTAAATGCCATTGAAGATTATAAAGAGCTTTTAGAGCGTCATACTTTCCTTCAGGGACAGTACGAGGACATTGTGAAAGCCGAGGAGACCCTGGAGGGGATCATAAAAGAACTGGACGAGGGAATGCGTAAGCAGTTCAGCGAAAAATTCCATGATATTCAAAGAGAGTTTGACAAAGCCTTTAAGGAACTTTTTGGCGGAGGAAAAGGTACCCTCGAACTTTCAGAGGATGAGGATATCTTAGAGGCAGGAATCCGGATCATTTCCCAGCCTCCGGGGAAGAAACTGCAGAATATGATGCAGCTTTCCGGCGGAGAGAAGGCACTGACGGCTATCGCGCTGTTGTTTGCCATTCAGAATTTAAAGCCATCCCCCTTCTGTCTTTTGGACGAGATCGAGGCGGCTTTGGACGACTCCAATGTGGGACGGTTTGCCGGATATTTGCAAAAGTTGACGAAAAACACACAATTTATTATAATAACACATAGACGTGGTACCATGAATGCAGCAGACAGGCTTTATGGGATCACCATGCAGGAAAAGGGTGTTTCCACCCTGGTTTCTGTGGACCTGGTAGAAAACCAGTTGACCAAATAGAGGGAGGGACAGTTTATGGCAGAGGAAAAGAAAGGCTTTTTTAAACGGCTGGTGAGCGGGCTGGCAAAGACAAGAGATAACATCGTGGCCGGCTTTGACTCCATATTCAGCGGGTATTCCAGCATTGACGAGGACTTTTACGAGGAGCTGGAGGAAATCCTGATCATGGGCGATATCGGAATCAATGCGACAACGTCCATCCTGGAGAAGTTAAAGGAGCAGGTAGCGGAAAAACACATTAAGGAGCCCATGGAGTGCAAACAGCTTCTTATTGACAGCATTAAAGAACAGATGCACGTGGACAGCACAGAGTACGAGTTTGAAAACCGTAAATCTGTGATCCTGGTAATCGGCGTAAACGGCGTGGGAAAGACTACATCTGTAGGAAAGCTTGCGGGAAAATTAAAGGACCAGGGAAAGAAAGTGATCCTTGCTGCAGCGGATACTTTCCGGGCGGCTGCAGGAGAGCAGCTTACCCAGTGGGCAAACCGGGCTGGGGTGGAGATCATAGGCGGACAGCCGGGAGCGGACCCAGCTTCTGTAGTTTATGATGCAGTTTCAGCGGCAAAGGCGAGAAATGCAGACGTACTTTTATGCGACACTGCCGGAAGGCTTCATAATAAGAAAAATCTTATGGAAGAGCTTAGGAAAATATACAGGATCCTGGAGAGGGAGTATCCGGAGGCATATTTAGAGACACTTGTGGTGCTGGATGGAACTACCGGACAGAACGCCCTTGTCCAGGCAAAGCAGTTTTCTGAGGTAGCGGACGTAAACGGAATTATTTTAACGAAGCTGGATGGTACAGCAAAGGGAGGAATCGCGGTAGCGATCCAGTCTGAGCTTGATATTCCGGTAAAATATATCGGCGTGGGAGAGAGTATTGACGATTTACAGAAATTCGATGCAAATGCCTTCGTAGATGCGTTGTTTGATATTGACACAAAGACCGGACAGAATACATAAGAAAGACAGGAGGAGAATCATGCTTACATTAGAGAGTTTTGAGGAAGCATCGGAAATTGTAAAAAAGGTTACGCAGGAGACCAAGCTGATCAAAAGCAGTTATTTTTCTGAGCTCACAGGAAATAAAGTATTTTTTAAGCCGGAAAATATGCAAAGGACAGGGGCTTATAAGGTACGCGGGGCTTATTATAAGATCAGCACCCTCTCCCCGGAGGAAAGGGAAAAGGGCCTGATCACAGCTTCCGCAGGAAACCACGCCCAGGGAGTGGCTTATGCGGCAAATAAATTCGGGGTAAAGGCAGTGATTGTCATGCCTACGACCACTCCTTTGATTAAAGTAGAGCGGACGAAGAGCTATGGGGCAGAGGTGATCCTGAAAGGGGATGTCTATGATGAGGCCTGTGAATATGCCCTTTCCCTCGCACAGGAAGAAGGCTATACTTTTATCCATCCCTTTGATGATCCGGCAGTTGCTACAGGACAGGGGACCATTGCCATGGAGATCGTACAGGAACTTCCTCTGGTAGATTATATCCTGGTTCCGGTAGGAGGAGGCGGACTTGCCACAGGGGTGGCTACTCTTGCCAAATTGCTGAATCCTCATATTAAAGTCATCGGCGTGGAACCGGCGGGAGCAGCCTGCCTTCGGGCATCTCTGCAGAAAGGCGAGGTGGTGACGCTGCCCCAGGTTAATACCATTGCCGATGGTACCGCAGTACAGACACCGGGAGAAAAGATCTTTCCTTATCTTCAGGAAAACCTGGACAGTGTGATCACAGTGGAAGACAATGAGCTGATCGTGGCCTTCCTGGATATGGTAGAAAACCATAAGATGATCGTGGAAAATTCCGGACTGCTCACAGTGGCGGCTCTGCGCCATCTGGATTTTAAGAATAAAAAGATAGTATCGATTTTAAGCGGCGGAAATATGGATGTGATCACCATGTCTTCTGTGGTGCAGCATGGATTGATCCAGAGAGACCGTATCTTTACAGTTTCTGTTCTGATCCCGGATAAGCCCGGTGAGCTGGTGCGGGTGGCTTCCATCATCGCAAAGGAGCAGGGCAATGTCATTAAGCTGGATCATAACCAGTTTGTAAGTACCAACCGAAATGCTGCAGTGGAATTAAAGATCACTATGGAAGCCTTTGGAACGGAACATAAAAATACCATTGTGCGCGCCTTAGAAGATGCGGGCTGCCGTCCGAAGGTGATCCGGACCAGTTTATAAGAGAAAGCTGGAAGTATTTGTATTATCAGATTCAAAAAGAAAAGCCATGGTGCGGAATCCCTTGGAGGATTTCCGCCTCATGGCTTTTTCTTATTTTACTTCGATCAGTTCGTACTGGTCTGTTCCAAGTCCTAACTTTATAGCATGATCGATAGCCACTTTCCAGTTAGTGGTTGGGAAGACGGCGCCGAAGTGGTCGTGTCCTTCGTGGTCTGCTTCGGATAGGCAGGTGTTTGCAATGGCCGGCTGTGCGTTTACAGCATCTGCACAGGCTTTATCCAGTGCAACCGGGTCAAAGGATGCGAAAAATCCCACATCCGGAACAATAGCGGCATCGTTTTCTGCGTGGCAGTCGCAGTAAGGTGAAACGTCAATTACAAGGCTGATATGGAAATTAGGCCTTCCGTCAAGAACTGCCTTGGTGTATTCGGCAATCTTGCAGTTTAAGATGTCATTGGACTCATCAGAAGCTGCAAGGACGGCATCTTTGGGACAGACACCGATGCATCTGCCGCAGCCTACGCATTTGTCATGGTCAATGGATGCTTTTCCGTCTGTGAATACAGGTGCGTTATGAGCACAGATCTTTGCGCAGCGTTTGCAGCCGATACACAGATCCTGGTCTACATGGGGCTTTCCTGCACTGTGCATTTCCATCTTTCCAGCTCTGGAACCGCAGCCCATGCCGATGTTTTTTAAAGTACCGCCGAAACCGGTAGCCTCGTGTCCTTTAAAATGAGTAAGTGAGATAAAGATATCCGCATCCATAACAGCACGGCCGATCTTAGCTTCTTTTACATATTCGCCGCCTTCTACAGGGACGTACTCTTCATCAGTTCCTTTTAAGCCGTCTCCGATCAGGATGTGGCAGCCTGTGGAGAAAGGAGAAAAACCGTTTGTGTATGCGCTTTCCAGATGATCCAGGGCGTTTTTACGGCCTCCTACATAAAGGGTGTTGCAGTCTGTAAGGAAAGGCTTTCCGCCCAGCTCTTTTACCACATCTGCTACCACTTTCGCATAATTAGGGCGCAGGAAAGCAAGATTTCCCGGTTCGCCGAAATGGATCTTAATGGCTGTGTATTTGTCTTTAAAGTCGATGTCTCCAATACCGGCTTTTTTGATCAGACGCTCCAGTTTATTTAAAAGGCCGTCATCAAAACCAGTGCGCATATTCGTATAATAGACCTTTGCTTTTTCCATGGGAAAAGGACCTCCTTTGAAATCTAAATATAATAAAATAATAACCGAAAAGGGAAAAAATAGCAAGAAGTAAGACGAAAATACGTTTGTGATAATTTAGGATGAATGAAATTATAAAAACTACAATTACTTCTATGAAAATTGCGGAAATGATGTTTTGGTTTTTATAAGCCGAGAAAACAGAATAATGTGATTGAGAAGCCGAAAAGAGTGTGCTATACTGGCAACACGGAAAGTCAGAGCGCATAAAGGCGGCCTACCCTCCCGTTTTCGGAGGGGCTAACCCTCCAGACGAAAGAAAGGAGGGCGATGCCAATGTATGTTACATATCGGGACTTGGTTCAGATTGGAATATTTATTGTAGTCCTTGTAAGTCTGCTTTATCAGATATTCAAGGGAAGAAAATAGCCGCCACTACTGCCAATAGCGACGGCGGCCCATTAGGGCTGTAACTTTGCTGTTCGGGGGTAGGCCGTGTGTCTCTGGCTTTCCCTTTTTCTATCATCAATATAGCATATCTGACGGTGGGGTGCAAGAGGATTCCTTAATAACTTTAGATACTTATACGCATCTGACAGAAGAAAATACCATTTTAAACAGTGATAATATAGGACGGAATGAGATGAACGAAAGTTTGTAAAGAAAAAATACTTGACATCCATCTTCAAATCATGTATGATAGCCAAGGTGATGCAGATGGAAAAGTTTGTAGAGCAGACGCTTTTGTATGATTTTTATGGAGAACTTTTGACACAGCGCCAGCAGCAGGTATATGAGAGCGTGGTCTTAGAGGATTATTCTTTAAGCGAGGTGGCAGAGGAGCTGGGAATCAGCCGTCAGGGGGTTCATGATATGATCCGCCGGGTGAATAAGACTCTGGAGGAATACGAAGAGAAACTGCATCTGGTAGAAAAATTTGTGAACATTCGCGGTCAGGTACGCAGAATCCATGATCTTGCAAAGATATATCAAGCCGAAGAGATCGCAGCTATTTCCAATGAAATATTAGAGGAGTTATAATAGATGGCATTTGAAAGTCTGACAGAAAAATTACAGAATGTTTTCAAGAAGCTGAAAGGAAAAGGCCGCCTGACAGAAGAAGACGTTAAGATTGCCCTGAAAGAAGTCAAAATGGCTCTTCTGGAAGCGGATGTAAACTTTAAGGTGGTAAAGCAGTTTACTAAGTCCGTTCAGGAGCGGGCAGTAGGGCAGGACGTAATGAACGGTCTGAACCCGGGCCAGATGGTCATAAAGATTGTGAACGAAGAACTTGTAAACTTAATGGGAAGCGAGACCACAGAACTTCCTTTAAAACCGGGCAGCGAGATCACAGTCTTTATGATGGCAGGACTGCAGGGCGCAGGAAAGACTACTACAGTGGCCAAGCTTGCGGGAAAACTAAAGTCCAAGGGAAAACGTCCCCTTCTGGTAGCTTGTGACGTATACCGTCCAGCAGCGATCACACAGCTTCAGGTAAACGGGGAAAAGCAGGGCGTAGAAGTATTTTCCATGGGAGATAAGTTAAGCCCTGTGAACATTGCCAAGGCAGCTCTGGAACATGCCAAGGCAAATCAGCAGAACGTAGTGCTCATAGATACGGCAGGACGTCTCCACATCGATGAAAGGATGATGCAGGAGCTTTCTGATATAAAAGAAAATGTACAGGTGGATGCCACGATCCTTGTGGTGGACGCCATGACAGGCCAGGACGCAGTAAACGTTGCCAAAACCTTTACAGATAAGGTAGGAATCGACGGTGTGATCCTTACTAAGATGGACGGCGATACCCGTGGCGGTGCGGCTCTTTCCATTAAGGCCGTAACAGGAAAACCCATCCTGTATGTAGGTATGGGGGAAAAGCTTTCGGATTTGGAACAGTTTTATCCGGAGAGAATGGCATCCAGGATTCTTGGAATGGGCGATGTAATGAGCCTCATAGAAAAGGTAGAGGCATCCATTGACCAGGAACAGGCTCAGGAGATGCAGAAAAAGTTAAAGAAAATGGACTTTGACTTTAACGACTATCTTACCAGTATGGAACAGATGAATAAGATGGGCGGCCTTGGGAGCATCTTAAATATGCTTCCGGGAATCGGAGGGAAAGTAAAAGATCTGGAAGGCATGATCGATGAAAAAGCAATGGTGCGCACCAAATCCATTATCCTTTCTATGACGCCAAAGGAGAGAAGCAATCCGAGCATCTTAAACATCTCCCGGAAGAACCGTATTGCCAAAGGCGCGGGAGTGGATATCTCAGAGGTGAACCGCCTGGTAAAACAGTTTGAACAGAGCAAGAAAATGATGAAGCAGATGCCCGGCTTAATGGGCGGTAAAGTTGGTAAAAGAGGCGGCTTTAAGCTTCCTTTTTAAATAAAATTTAAAGTAAACAAGAAAAGATAAACGGAGGAAACAAAAAATGGCAGTAAAAATCAGATTAAGAAGAATGGGACAGAAGAAAGCACCTTTTTATAGAATCGTAGTTGCAGATTCCCGCTGCAAACGTGATGGAAAGTGCATCGAGGAGATCGGAACCTACGATCCAAACCTTGAGCCAAGCGCATTCAAAGTAGACGAAGAAGCTGCAAAGAAATGGCTTGCAGCAGGTGCTCAGCCTACAGAAACCGTTGCAAAAATCTTCAAATTAGCCGGAATCGAAAAATAAGAGAATACCAGAGAAGGTATTTCCATAATGTCCTTAAGGGGACAGGCCAGGGAGGTATGTAATGAAAGAATTGGTAGAAGTAATTGCAAAATCTCTTGTTGAAAATCCGGATGAAGTAGTTGTTACAGAAGTAGAAAAGGACGATGCCATTGTCATCGAACTGAAAGTCGGCCCTTCCGATATGGGAAAGGTGATCGGACGTCAGGGCAGGATTGCCAAGGCCATCCGTACCGTAGTTAAGGCGGCGTCTTCTAAGAGCAGCAAAAAAGTGATTGTAGATATTCTGCAATGAAAATAAGTGTGTGACTGTTTTGGAAGTTGCATGATGGGGATCAGGAGCTGTGGTGACATGGCTCCTGATTTTATGAAAAGATGGCATAATAAAAATTAGTATGTTTACGATAATTTTAGGAGAGTATAGAAATCGATGGAAGATTTGTTAAAAGTAGGCGTGATCACAACGACTCATGGAGTCAGAGGGGAAGTAAAAGTATTTCCAACTACAGACAATGCAGAACGTTTTTTGGATTTGGAGTATATCCTTCTTGATACAGGGAAAGAACTGAGAAAATTAGAAATCCAAAACGTGAAATTTTTTAAGAACCTGGCAATTTTAAAATTCAAAGGAATTGATAA
>CALIZJ010000219.1 GCA_938028845.1 uncultured Blautia sp. | reverse complement strand
TGCGACAGCTAGATAAGAATACACCAGATTCTTCCATATGTCAACAACTTTTTTTATTTTTTTGAAAAACTTTTTTAAGCAGTAATTTCTGCAGATCTTATTTCTTTCCATAGTATTGTCAGGGACTTAAAACAGACTTAACTGCCTGTACCCTTTCTCTTTCGGAAATTCCTGTAAGTATCTGAAGATCTCCTCTGTTTTATAGAGTATCCCTACATTCTCGCAGGTAGTCTCAAAAAGCGCTCTAAGCTTTCCGCTATTGGGACTGAGCACCTCATAGGCATTCCCATAATAATATTGATACTTTTCTCTTAATCCAGGGAAATGTTCGTCAAGAGCATGATAAAAGTATTCCCTGTCTCCTTCTCTTAGCGTTACTCCCATTCCCATATTTAAGATTCCCTTCACTCCCGCGTCCAGACAATATTTTAAAATCCCCTGTATGTTTTCTTCTGTGTCATTTATAAAAGGGAGCACCGGCATCAGCCAGACAATGGTAGGGATTCCCGCTTCTTGCAGCCTTTCCAATGCCTGAACCCGCTTACTGGTAACACATACATGCGGTTCAATTATCCTGCACAGACTGTCATCATAGGTGGTCAATGTAATCTGCACTACCGCTTTCGCCTTTTCATGAATACTGCACAGCAGATCCAAATCCCGCAATATCCTGTCTGATTTTGTCTGGACTGCCGCTCCAAAACCATAGCGGTCGATTACTTCCAGACATTGTCTTGTCAGACCTAACTGTGTTTCACAATGCATATAAGGATCACACATGGCACCTGTTCCGATCATACATTTTTTTCTTTTGGAACGAAGTTTCTGTTCCAGCAAAAATGGTGCATTTTGTTTCACTTCCACATCTTCAAAAGGGTGTGTGAATCCATAACACTTGCTGCGGCTGTCGCAGTAAATACACCCATGTGTACATCCCCGGTAAATGTTCATTCCATTTTTTGCTGATAAGATCCCTTTTGCGTTTACAAAGTGCACTGTCTTCACCTCCTAATCCAATCCTTTTCTTTTTTCGCCGGGAAACAATCCTTTATCCCTCCAGCACAGCCGTTTACTCCCAAATTTTTACCAAGGTTCCTCCAACAGCCGGCTGATCAAATATTCTCTGTTATTAATAAACATTTCCATGACCTGATAGTTCTCCGTTTCTTCATACCTGCACCGTGCGATCCTTCCATTATCAAAAGAAAAAATATCCGCTCCAGGGATTCCCAGCAAGATCGGAGAATGGGAAGCAATAAGAAACTGAGAACCTTTTTCCGCCATATTTGCGATCTGGATAAATAAAGTAAGCTGTCTTTGCGGTGACAGAGCCGCTTCCGGTTCATCCATGATGTACAGCCCTTCCTGGTCAAAAGATTGAAAATATGCCAGAAAGCTTTCTCCATGGGACTGTTCATGCAAAGATTTTCCACCAAACTTTTTATAATATAAATCTTTAGACACGCCGTCTCTGTAGTCTTCCGTCTTACTTGCAACGTTAAAAAAGCTTTCTGCCCGAAAAAAATAATTTGACTTGGCACGGCGGTATCCTTTTATCAAATGAATAGCCTCACTTAACTGAGATACTTCCTCAAAGGTAGAAAATCTGTAATTGATGGTACCGCCTTCCGGATTAAATCCATAAGCCACCGCTATGCCTTCCAGTAAAGTGGATTTTCCTGTTCCATTCTCTCCTACGAAAAACGTAATATTTTTTGTAAATTCTAACATTTCGATCTGCTGCAAAGCCTCTATATCATGCAGGTAGGAATCCCCCGCAACTTTGTCCCAGTCAATTTCCACAGACTTAATAAACCGATCGTTCATATAACCATTCCCCTTTTGCTTTGTAAGAAAGCAGTAAAACAAAAGCTTAAAAACATACTTTAACCGACTATCTCTTTTCATTATACAAAAAAGAGGCATAATGCCATTGCATTACCGCCCCTTTTATTTTCCACTCTATAACTAACTCTGTTTTCTCCGGTGTACCGGCCAAAATATACCGGACTTTCCTCATAACCTGACGCTTATGCTGCAGAATACCGGATAATTCACCGTCCTGTAAGACGATGTCACATCATACTATTCCACCTTTACCCGGCTGTTAAATTTATCCAGCCCAAGGGCAATGATCACACCAGCAACGATGCAGATAATATTTACAACTGCCTGCCCTGCCGATGCAAAACTAGAAACAGGGATGATCATAATAGTGGCTGCAATTACAATACCGATAATTCCATGGAAAGCGATGGAATAATAGTGTTCGAACAGCGCGTTGATCCCTTTTGCCAGGCAGATCACCGTTACCAGTGCTCCAATCCCTCCCGGGATCAAAATACTAAGGTCAAAATGTCCGATTCCATCTACAAAGGGAGTATACAGCCCCAACGGCATCAGCAAGGTGGAAAAGCTCATCCCCGGCGCGATCACACTCAATGCCAGGCAAAATCCACAGAACAGATACCAGAAGAAATTAGGCGTTACTTCCACCGAAAGCATCTGCAGACCGATCAATATGGCAAAAATCACACACATACATATGATCATAGAAATATAAGAGCCTTTGGTACGTCCCTGCTCTCCAGCCTCCCGAAACAAAGAGGGCAGCATCCCTCCGATCAGTCCTATGAACAGACAAACGGATGGATCTGGATATTTTTCCAGAAAAAAGGAGAGAATATTAGCGACACCAAGGAATCCCACAGCGCCTCCGATCGCTACAGGGATCAGTTTAGGCACATGGGTCTTAAAATTTGCAATAGGGTTAGACAAAAGCTCCATGATCGGTTTGTAAATGCCGAAAATGACGCTTAACACACCTCCTGAAATACCAGGAAGAACTGCCCCCAGCCCAATCAGCGCCCCCTGCAGGATGCGGACCACAAATAACAGCGGACTGGTACGGTTGTTTGAATCTTTACTCATAGACTTTTTAAATCCTTTCCTGTCACAATACTTTATGAACATATTTATGAATTCCAGAAAAAAATCATGCATTTCTTTTCCTACTGGCAGGATTATACTATCTTTCCAAAACTTTGTAAAGCAGGCAAAGAGAGCCTTGGTGTATTTTTTATATATACTTATAATATAAAACGATCCGTCATAAAATCAAAAATTTGACTTTTGCCAAAAAAAGTGATACTTTAACCAATAATAAAAGGAGGAAAATTATTATGAGAAAAAGAAAGACCACACAAAAAGCGGCTGAAACTATTAAAACCGCAGCGTCTAAAGCTGCTGACGGATTAAAAGAGGCACAGATCCCTGAAGCAGCTGAAAAAGCCACGAAAACAGTAAAAGAAAAAGCGGCAAAAATCGTTGAAAAAATCACAGATGAAACGCCTGATCTCGTTGGAACTATTTCTTCCAAAGCAGAAGAAATTATAAACAGTCCCATGGTAGAGGAAGGAAAAGAAGCACTTAAAGACACCGCAGAAAAAGCAATGGCTACTGTACGCACACGGATTTCCGATGTAACCCTTGAAATTTTCGAGACATCGGTATCCCTGGATGCAATCCAAAAAGCTGTAAAAAAAGAAGTTTCTGATAAGAAATTAAAAGGTGAAATCAGAATTTATGTAAATGCAGAACGCAGAGCTGCCTATTATACAGTAAATGGACAAGGTTCCGAAGCATATAAGATCGATCTGAAATCTTTATAAAAGTATTGTGAATCGCTGGAGCCTCTCCAGCGATTCATTTAATTTCTCCTGTTTTCTGACTCCTCTCCAAAAATAAAAGCATTTCTATTGTAGATCATATAATCTTATTCTGTTATTTCTTCGGTTCCGATCCCTGTCGGTTTTAATTGTAAACCTGTATTTAAAAATAAGTTGACGATTAATACTTTTTTAATTATACTATATATAAATGAGGATGGCAGGATAACAAAATTCCGTGTACCCTCCCAGATTTAAGTGAAAGGAGAGTGTAAAATGAATTTAAGACCGCATCATATACTTTGCATCCAAAAATTCACAGGGCATGGATATGATGAAGGTTTCACCGCACATATGAAATCTATTGTATCGGAACTCACAAACAATCCAAAGACCCTGTTCACTGTTACAGAAGGGTGTGACGATCTTTGCCAAATGTGTCCGAATAATACAAGGGGCAGCTGCACTTCATTAGAAAAGGTGGCTGCAATGGACAGTGCCGTTCTTAGTATTTGTAATCTTTCTTACAGGGAAAATGTTATATGGACAGAAACGGCAGAAAAAGCAAGAAAACAAATTTTTGAGACAGATAAATTTTATAAAATTTGTTCCACCTGCCAGTGGTTTGAAATTTGCAGAGATATGGAGATTCATTATGATTAACACAAAAGTAAATAATAAAAAACTAGAAACTGTTGACTTGGTTTATATGGCTCTCGGAGCAGTGTTGATCGCAATATGTTCCTGGATAAGTATACCAACTACCGTACCGTTTACAATGCAGACATTCGCTGTCTTTTTCGTATTGTCAGTCTTAGGCGGCAAACGCGGAACCATAACAATTATCGTATATGTACTGCTCGGAGCAATCGGCATTCCGGTATTTTCCCAGTTCACCTCCGGAGTCGGTATTCTTCTTGGGAACACCGGAGGATACATAATCGGCTTCATCTTTACGGGATTAATCTATTGGCTAATCGTTGGACTTTTAGGAAAAAAACTGTGGACAGAAATTTTCGCTATGATCCTAGGCCTGGGTATGCTTTATTCTTTTGGAACCGCTTGGTTTATGATTGTCTATACGCAGACAAGCGGGACTGTGGGGCTTATGACAGTTCTTGCCTGGTGCGTAATACCATTTATCATCCCTGACTTAGTTAAACTTGGCCTTGCGTTGACTCTGGCACGGCGTTTATCCTCTAACCTGAACTTTCGATAAATTTTCCGCTATTCCCAAACAGTGAGGCAGACGCTCTCCGTCCTATTTATCTGTCCGGAAATATTTCTTTGAATCATATGTTTCTTTTTAAACAAAAAGCCAAGATGAGACTTTCTGGTAATGGAAGGCTCATTTTGGCTTTCAGATTCAGAACCAGTTTTTCACAGCCAGATAAATACAGTCTGCCGCAAGCAGGACAAGGCAGATCAAGGCAGTACCCTTCTGCACTTTTTCATTTGCCCTTTCTGTAAACCTTTTTATAAGCGGATGGAGCAGATACAAAATCACCATGCCGCCAATTCCAAAGCGGATGCTGGGATTTGGCGCGATCCGTCCCTGGAAATCAAAGGCAAAGCGGGTATAATCCCACTGCCAGCCGCCCAGCGTAAATTCCATGATATAGCTGGCAATAAGTTCGATCACAGTCGTGATCAATACAATTCCCCCAAAAACAAGAAAGGGAGTGATATTTACCGGGCCTGCCTTTACTTTCTTTTTCATAAGCCCCGACAAGGTAAGAAGTAAAATCACTGCTCCAAATCCATATACAACGCAGTAAGGCCCAAATAAAACACCTCTATTGGAAAAGCCCCAGCGATATACAACCACCTCAAGAAACACCTCATAAACCCAGCCGATAATTGAATAAAACACAAAATACAAAAAATAATCCTGTACCCGTTTCATTTGTCCCCCCTACTCATATTTTAATTGATTGTTGTAAATTTAAATACGTTCTGTCCAATATATGATAGGAAGGAGCTTCTGTCAATAAAAAATGTTATTTTTCTAATGTGCCTGCAAAAAATATGCCTATTACTCCTCCCACTCTCTTAATTGCCATATATTTTTTTCTATCTGACGGATTACCTCCAGAAAAACGGTATCCTCCTTTCCCGTTGGGTCCTCCAGTCCCCAGTTGACCATCTGTTTGCCAGGAATATTCGGACATGCCACATTACACCCCATAGATACATAAATATCTGCTTTCGGTATATCCTGGATCAGTTTTGAATATTGATCCCTTTCCATATCAATCCCATATTCCTGTTTCATCAGCCTTACTGCGTCCTGATTGATCTGCGGCTTAATCTCCGTTCCAGCAGAATAACAATGGCAAAAATCAGACAAATACTTCTTGCCCAGTGCTTCTGCAATCTGGCTCCGGCAGGAATTATGGACACAGATAAACGCAATCTTCTTTTTCTTTTTACAAAACGGACAGCGTTTCCCAATACACTGGTTATTCTGGCTGCTGTAGGAACAGCAGATCTTTGGCTGCTCCATATGGATTCCCAGATTTTCTGCGGCAAAATCAACTGCCTGAAGGATAGAAAGATAGGAGTCCCGCTTGCAGCACCGGGGACCGCCGATTTCTCCGATCGCCCTCAGCGCACTGGCAGTCATCTTATGGGACAGGCCAAAATTCTCTTCTCCCAAAGGTGTGGAACCGGTAACAATGGAAAGAAACATCCCTGTACTGATTCCAGCACCGCAAGCTCCCCAGAAGCCGCATGCACCTCCTGGAACCGTCTTTCCCCTGCTGTTCATCTCAACCAGTGCATTTTTCAGGTCAATATCCCCTCCAGAGTTTTTGTAAGCCGTCAGAAGCGCCATTCCCACCATGATATGGTGTTCCGGGCCGTGCATATGGCAGAAAGGCTGCGCCATCATTTGATTGAGGATTATAACCGGATTTCGGGATGTTTCTCCCATACATATCCCAATAAGGCTGTCAATCCCCTGCATATGACATGCATTGCATACATAATGCCCATTCATACATCTGGTTTTGCTCTTTTCTTTTTTATGGCACAGCTCACACTCCATTTCAATATCTTCCTTCAGATATTCCAGAGGAGCTTTACAGATCAAACATTCTTCATTCATATATTTCACCGCTGTTTCCTTTCCAGTCTTACCACAGTCTCCACATCATCCGTAAACGGAAACATATCCACCGGCCGGATTTTGCATACCTGGTAGCCGTGTCCGGTAAGGTATTCCAGGTCACGCTTTAGGGTAACAGGATTGCAGGAAATATACACGATCTTTTCCGGTTTCTGCCGGGCTGCGCAGGAAAGGAATTTTTTATCGCTGCCTCCACGGGGCGGGTCCATGAAAAGAACATCCGCTTTTTGTCCGCTTTCTGCCATAGCAACCATAAATTCTCCTGCGTCTCCCTGGAAAAACTCCACGTTCTTTATTTTATTTTCCCTTGCATTGACCCTGGCATCCCGCACAGCGTCTTTATTCAGTTCTATTCCTATCACTTTTCCGGCATGTTCTGCCGCCACCAGGCTTATTGTTCCAATGCCGCAGTATGCGTCGATGACGGTTTCCTTTCCCTTAAGGTCTGCAAACTCCACCGCCATCCGGTATAGCTTTTCCGTCTGTACTGGATTTACCTGATAAAAGGATTTCGGGGAAATACGGAAACTGCAGCCGCATAAAATATCTTTTATATAGCCGGGTCCATAAACAGGAATTTCCCGTTCTCCTAAAACCATACTGGTCTGTCTGTCGTTTATGTTCAGCACCACTGTGGTGATCTCCGGATGAGCCTGCCGCAGGCATTTGATAAAATTATTTTTCGAAGGCAGGATAGGGGAAGCAAGAACCAGCACTACCATGATCTGTCCCGTCTGAAAACCTCTGCGGATCAATACATGGCGCAAAAGTCCGTAGCCGGTATCTTCGTCATAGATCTTTATTTTAAAAGATTTTGCCAGTTCCCTGATGGTACGGATAATTTCCTGGCTTTTTTCGTCTTCGATGAAGCATTTCTCCACTGGTACTACGCGATGAGAATTTGCCTCATAAATACCGGAAATCACTTTTCCTTTTTTATCTCTGTCAAATACTGCATGTACTTTATTTCTGTAATAGAGCGGCTCTTCCATTCCCACAATAGGCTGTACCCTGCCAAACTTACCTAACAGGTTTTCCACTGTCTTTTGTTTCTTTTTCAACTGCTCTTTATAGGGTATTCCCTGATACTGGCAGCCTCCGCATTTTTTCGCTTTTTCACATTTTATTTCCGTCATTTTTTGACAGCTCCTTCCTCATTTGCCCCTGCTTCTTTTTCCATATCAATATACTCTCTGTTTGATGGATGTGGTGTTTGGCAGTGGATAGATGAACTGCGCACTAAATCCAGCTTCAGATAAACCAAATCCTCCATAGGACTATTATTATAGGATTCCACCTCGTAAAATCCCATTTTTTTATAAAGGAGAATCGCGCTTTTTAAAAAGGGAAAAGTGTCCAGAAGCATCCACTGATACCCAATCTCCCTGGCATCTTTTATTATGGTTTCCACTAAACGCCTGCCTATCTTCTGACCACGAAATTGCGGACGCACATAAAGCCGTTTCATCTCACAGTTTTTATCATCAATCCTGCGAAGGCCAATGCATCCGGCTGGTTTCCCATCTGACAGCGCCAGATAAAGACGGCCTTTAGGCATTCCGTATTTTTCCTGTAAATGCTTCAATTCCTCATCAAATCCTTGTTTTCCCAGGTATTTTTCAAACTCCGGCTTATTCTTTTTCGTCATCTCTGTGTATTCTAAAAACAACTCCCGAATCTGCTCTTCATAGTCATATGCCGGTTTTATCTCCACTGTCATAATCTTTTAAAGCCTCCCGCTTTTTCCGTATCCGCCCCTTTTCCAAAATATTCCAGAAACGGACATTTTTCGTCTTTTCAAAGACTATAACATAATTTATTCCTCCGTACAAGATTTTACCGGGGCGGCAGTATTGCGACGCTGCAAAAGAGGACTTAGAAGCCTTTAGAATTTTTTGTTAATAAAGTACATATAGGCATCTTCCAGGGAAATTTCCGGTTGGCGGCAGTTTAAATCCGGCATTGTTTCACTGATAAATTTTACTTTCAGGCCTTCTTCTATATATTGTTTGGAAGTTACCGTATAGCGGGTCTCCAAATTTTTTATCTGTGTCTCATCTTTCAAAAGAGCGACCCATATGTGGCCTGCTGCTTTCGCCATAAGGTCTTTTACGGAACCGGTATATAAGAAATTTCCTTTTTTCATGATCGCTAACTGATTACAGGTGGCTGCCAGGTCTTCTACCACATGGGTGGAAAAGAGAACGGTACGGTTTTCGGAAAAATCCACCAGAAGATTGCGGATACGGATACGTTCCTCTGGGTCCAGACCTGTAGTCGGTTCGTCCACGATCAGGAATTTGGGATCGTTTAAAAGAGCCTGGATCAACCCTACCCGGCGCTTCATTCCCCCGGAGAGCTGGCGCATTTTCTTTTTCTGGTGTTCTGTCAGACTTGTCCTTTCCAGGTAATCGTCAATCCTCTTCTTATATACTTCTTTTTTTATGCCGGAAAGGTCTCCCATGTATTCCAAACACTCTCTCACGGTCAGATTTGGATACAGGTCGATTTCCTGGGGAAGATAACCTATTTTCTGCCGTATTCTTTCGTAATTCCTTTCTTCGTATGCCGTACCGTCAAGAAAGGCCATGCCGCTGTTTGGTTTTAATATCGTGGTAAGGACCCGCATCAGCGTAGTTTTTCCGGCTCCGTTTTCTCCAAGGAGCCCGTAAATGCCGCCGGGAATTTCCAGGTTTACATGATCTACTGCGGTTACGCCGTTTTTAAAAGTTACGGTCACATCTTTTATTTTTATACTCATATTTTCCCTCTTTCCGTCGCGGGTAACGTGCCATTTTCATTGATTGTTAAGCGGATATTCGCAATCCCCATAGGGGTATGTATCTGCTTCGCTGTTTTTTCATAATCCAACAGCCCGCTGATTCGGTTAAAGTTTACTTTTGAACCCTGCTGTCATTTTTAACAAGGTATTTTATCCTTTTTTCTTTAACAGCAACGGAAGCAGCGCTGCCAGAAGCAATGCCAGAAAAACAGAAATTGCCTTTCCCCATATCCATCCTGCATCTCCCGTGTTGATATTTCGGAAGGTATAGGAAAACACGTTCCATTTCCCTAAAAATTCATCTGCTGCCTTAGAAAACAAAAGGAACCACAATACCGCAGTTACGCCAATCCCAAGCCATTGCTTCCCAACCAAGATACTGACTGCCACAGATAAAATCCCCCAAAACAGAATGGTTCCTCCAATCGCCCACAGAAAGGATACAAAAAATTCCAAAGAAGAGCCGGCAGGTCCCTCTATAGGCCTTTGCCAGTAAAACAATCCATACCCCACTGTAAAGATTCCAAATAAATATAAAATCTGAACGATCATACGGCGGTAAATTACCTTTATCTGTTTTTTTAAAGCGTACAGTCTGAAAACCTCCCGCCTTTTGCCCTGCACTTCCATAAGGTAGGTATCTGCACAAAAAACAATCGTTAAAAGAGCCGCCGAAGCGGCCAGTAAAAACAGCTGATTCCATACAGCCATGGGCGGCGGCGCCGTATCAAAAAATCTCCCTGGAAATCTGACCATAATCGCCAAAGGTCTGCCGTAATAGCCGTATGTCCCATCCGGTCCGGTACTTCCCATATTAGAGTAGATAATATATAAAACTAAAAGAGGCACTGCCGGAAAAGGATTTTTAAACAAAACCGCCACTATGGTATAAACACAAACGATCATCAGCATATTAGGCAAAACATACAGACAGGAAGCTTTTGCCAGGGCAAATACGTCTCCCATCCTTACCGTAAATCCAGCCTCCATCTCATGAGAAATGCACAAAACTGTAAAAATCAGATTTAAAATCCCGCAGGAAATCAATAAAACGAAAAAGCCGCCTAAAGTCTTTCCCATAATATATGCGCCGCTGGAAATAGCCTTTGTATGCAGCAGCTCGTACGTACTCCTTCTGGTGTCCCCAAAATAAAGTACCGATAAGATCACCGCTGCAAAAACTGCCATATGCACTCCCAGAAAATCCGCAAATTTCCTTCCAAAATAATAGGCAAAAGAATGTTCCTGTAATTTTTCTTTTATATATCCGTTTACTTCCTGCACTGTCCCCTGGTGGTATTTTGCATCTTCAAAAATATACTGGGCGCCGTAAAATCCATACTCTTTTTCCAGGTATGCGTTTGCCTCTTCCAGTGTCATGGTCTTTATTTTCCCGGCAGCCGTTTCCGCCTCCTTTTGGGAGCAGATTTCCTGTTCTATCAGAATCTTTTTAATTTCTTCGCTTCCAAGCAACATCTGCTCTTCCTGGGTAGAGGGCACATATCCGTCTGTAATATCTGCATCTGTAATTACATTTACCTGGTTACTTTGGATTTCCTTGTCTGACTGAAAATAGTGGATATCCAGATAGGAGGAGACACTCTGGTAGATTCCGATAGTCACAAGAAAGAGCCCGAACCAGAAAATAGGATTTTTTAAATAACTTTTGATCTCTCTTTTTAGAATCGCTTTCATAAGATCCCGCCTTTCTTTTTGATAAGAACAGGATACCGGTTAATTCACAATAAAAGGACAATAAAAAACCAGGATTTCTCCTGGTTTACTCTTTTCCGTATTTAAATATGGCTTTCACAAAAGCGCCGCCGTCTTCTTTATTTCCTACCATGAGCCTTCCCCCATGTCTTTCACAGTACACTCTGCTGATATACATTCCCATGCCGAAATGCTGCAGGTTATCCTTTGAATCCCCATGAAAAAAAGCTCTTGTCACTGTTTCTGCATCTTCCTGAAAACCAACTCCATCGTCGGAAACCAGGACCGCCAGCTCATGTTCTGAAGGCTTTGCCGTAATCTCTACTTTTTCTCTGGCGTACCGCAAAGCATTTGCCAGAAGATTTTCCACTACTTCCAGGACCATCTCCTCATCAATCCACATCACCTGTTCCTTCTGCCTTCCCGAAACGATGCATATCTTCCCTGCTTTTTTTCCTAGAAGTTCCCCTTCCTTTTGAATCTGTTCCAGCAAATCCCCGGCTCTGACAGGGGAAAACTGCGGTACTCTCTCCTCCAGCCGGGCAGTCTTTCGCATAGTCTCAATAAAGCCGTCCATTCTCTCGATCTGTACCATGCCTTCTTTTAACATTTCCAGGGTCTTTTCCTGATCTAAAGTCCCGTCGCCTACAAATTCCAAAAGCATCTCCTGGTATCCTAAAAGTACAGACAAAGGAGAACGGATGTCATGTGCCACTGCCGCCCGCAGCGCCTTTTCATCTTCCACCATACGCCACATCTTCCGGTTATTCTCCACAAGCTGCGCCCGCATCTTTTCAAATTCCCTGCACAATTGCCCCAGCTCATCCTTATTTTCATAAGTAATGTGGAAATCCAAATCATCTTTGGCAATCATCCAGGAAGCTTCCTTTAACTCTTTTATAGGGGCGCGCAGCTTATTCCTGTAAAACAAAAATGCCGCAATGGAACATCCCCCTACAGATAAAATAAGCGCGCTGTAAGTCTCCAGGAAATCGCACATTTCCGACAAAAACCGATCCCTGTCACTCATGATCCCATTGCTTGGACGCCGGATACTGGTCACATAGTCTTCTCCCTCCCCTGCTCTGGCCTGGTAAGGCTTAAAACTTCTCCATGGATTTCCACCTTTTTTGCAGAATAATCGATCATCAATCCGTCATGGAACCGATAGCTGCTGCTTCCTCTGTGACGTTCCTCCCGCTTTAAATGGGCGATGATCCTCGCCTCTAATTCCTTTAAACTAAAAGGCTTCAGCACATAATCATCGCCTCCTGCAAGCAGCCCGTTTACCCGGTCCTGCTCTTCCACCTTTGCAGTCAGAAAAAGAATAGGGCAGGAAACTTTATCCCGAATCTGCCTGCACACAGAAAGCCCGTCAAGTCCCGGCATATTGATATCCAAAAGGATGATATCCGGATTTCCCTTTACTTTTTCTATAGCTTCTATTCCGTCAACAGCCGTTTCTATGGTATAACCCTTTAAAGAAAAATAGCTGCTTAACATTTTAATTAACCCTTTGTCGTCGTCCACCAATAAGATCTTATACTGCATTTTCTCACCTCGGAGAAATTTTAGCATAGAAATAACAACAAAGAAACAACAGAAAATAAAATCCTGTAAAAGCGGTTATCTCTGCCGGTTCGCCTTTATGATCTCCTGCAGGGTAATATGTTCGTTACGGTACCGGGCATTGGGATTTTTTTCCGGGACGGCAAGCCCGATCGCTTTGGAAGGACAGGCATATACGCATCTGTCACACGGATCAGATGCTGCCATGCATCCGAAGGCATCTGGCTCATCCGGTCCGCAGACTGCTGATGAGCCGCCCGGTCAATATCCGTCACCTCTGAAATCATCCTTTTTCGTACTTTCAGGTCTGCCAGGATCTCATCCATATGTTCCTCTACCTTTTTATCTATCTTCTTTTGCTCTTCCATATCAAAGCTGGGCAGCCAGTTATCTGCCATCATAATAACATTAATATAGTCTGCCTTTATCCCGCAGTCTTCACAAAGTTTTTCCGCCAGCTCCGCGGCGCCTCCATGACGGTTTCCATAGGTCAGGATCATATAAAAAATAATCTGTGTGAAATACTGCCTTCTTTAAAAATTCCTTGACCATAAGCGGAACTTCATGTCCGTAGACAGGCGCCACAATGCCGATGGCCTCTTCTGTAAATTCCAGGGTGTCTTTCTTTATGATCTGCGGAATGCTCACCGGATCCTTTTCAATCTGCTTTGCAATATATAGGCTGTTTCCTGTGCCTGTAAAATAAAATACCATATAGGTCTCCTTTCTGCTCTTCTTGCATTTTCTCTGAAATCATGCTACAATCCGAGCACATAAATCGATTGATACTAGCGATTATACACTCCGGTTGTTACAATCGGTCAAGTATTTTTCTTAATTTTTTTATGTTAACAGGAGGGCAGTAATGATCTATACAATGATGCAGGTATGCAAAGAAGCAGATTTAACCTATCAGGCATTAAAATTCTACTGCAACGAAGGGCTGATTCCCAATGTACAGCGGGATAAAAATAACCGCCGTATTTTCAATGAACGGAATCTGAAATGGATCAAAGACCTGGTATGTCTGAAAAAGTGCGGTATGAGTATTCAGGAAATGAAAGAATATTTAAATCTCTGCCTGGAAGGAAAATCCACCATTCCCCAGAGAAAAGAGCTTCTCGCCAAAAAACAGGAGGCACTGCGCAGTTCCATTCAGGAGCTGGAAAACAGCGTTGCCTATATCGATTGGAAGCAAAACTTCTATGACGAAGTGCTTTCCGGCAAGCGTCCTTATGTAAGTAATCTGATTCCTCCCCAGGATTGATCTCCCTTAATCAAAAAGGGGAAAAGGATTCCCAAAACCTGATCAAAGAGCCTTTCTTTGGAAAAGAAAATATTCGGTTTTTGTGCCAGAAATACTAAAAGCTCAAATTCACGGCTGGTCAGGTCAATGGGGCTGCTATTTTATACTGAAAGATTAAAATTTTAAAGGGGCGTGGAGAAAATTCCTAAACTTTCCCACGCCCTTTTTTAACATCCATTTTCTGTTATAATACGGCCATAGCCACTGTTCCTGCTGTTAAAAGCGCCAGACCAAGCATCGCCTTCGCGCTTAGCTTTTCTCCAAATACAAAATACGAGAACACTACTGTTACCAAAACACTCAGCTTGTCAATGGGAGCTACCACGCTTGCCGGTCCGTCCTGGAGTGCCCGGTAATAGAAAAGCCAGGAGGCTCCTGTAGCAATTCCGGAAAGGCAGATAAACACCAGCTCTTTTTTCTCAATATGCTTCACTTCCTTCTGCTTTCCTGTCACAAATACCATAAGCCATGCCATAATAAGCACCACGATCGTACGGATAGCTGTTCCCAGATTTGATTCTACTCCGGAAATGCCAATCTTTCCCAAAATAGCTGTGAGACTTGCAAAAAAGGCAGAGCCTGCGGCATAAAGCATCCAACTGCCTTTTCCTGTGGTTTTTGTCTCTTTAACATCCTTTTTCTCGATCATTAAAAAGATTCCCGCAGCGATGGCCGCCACCGCGGCTCCTTTAGGCAGGCTGATTCCTTCCCCTAAAAACACTAATGCCAAAAGGATCGTCAATACGGTACTGGATTTATCAATAGGTACCACCTTATTAATATCTCCAAGCTGCAATGCCCGGAAATAGCAGAGCCAGGAAGCACCGGTAGCTGCACCGGAAAGAATCAAAAACAACAGCGTCTTTCCATGTATAGAAGGAATCTGCTCCGCCGATCCCACAATCCCAACTATGATCCATGAAAAAATCAAAATTACTGCTGTGCGCACTGCCGTCGCTACTGTGGAATCCGTCTTCCGTATCCCACATTTTGCAAGTATCGAAGTAAGTCCTGCAAAAAAAGCGGAACCTACGGCATATAATAGCCACATAACTTTTTCCTTCTTTCCCTTTGTGTTCTGTCACATACTAGATTTGGAAGTTTGCTTCCAAATTTTCTCACCTTTCCAAGCCCATACCCGTGTCTCTTATATTTTCAAACGTAAAAATCCCGTCTTCGCAGCTATATTTCCCGCCTGTATATTCCTGGATCACATGCTGCCAAAACAAGTATGCCCCTTCGCTTCCCTCAGAAGTGGTATTCCCACAATCTCTTACCGCCTTATTTACTTCTATCCCTTTTCTCTTCCGGATATTTCTTATCTTTCCAATACCACCATTTTAATTTTTCCGGGTCATGTTCCTTATGCTCTGCAAAATATACAGCACAGCGAAAGACATAGAGCTGGCAACGGTCTTCTAAAAATCCCTTTTTCACACAATCCAGCCGGTAAAGCTCCTCCGGATCCTTTCCTTTTAGATCCCCAGTGCAAAAGATTCCCAGCTCCCTCAAATCCTGAGCAATATTTTTTCCAACTCCCGGAATTGAACATAAATCGTCTTTTTTCTCTTGCTCCACGATGATCCCTCCTTAATTCCGCTCCACATTCCTTTTTCGCCGCCGCGCTTCTGTTTTTTCATCGCATATCCTTATGATAACATGTTAATACGACACCTGTCTGTCCTGTTTATTTAGTCCGTAAAAAATTTACATATAGCTGCAGCGGCAGCCTCCGCATTTGAATATAATGCCGGATGATCTCCTTTCTCAAAGAGGCAAAGCTCTGCCCCTGTTTCATTTCTTATAGCTTCGTATTCCTCCTTCAGATTCTGCCTCGTCATTCCGTCTCCCAGACTTCCTATCAGCAAAAGAGGAACTTTACATTCTGTCAGCGGTTTTACAAACAGAGGCAGCTTCTCCTTTGCACAGGCAACCAGCGCCTTTGTATTTTTATCCACCACTTCTTCCCAGTCTTCTCCCTGGCACCACTTATAAAAGCCAGCCGCCTGTACGTCTTCTTTAGCGCTTTCTCGTTCCTTTATCAGATTTTCTGCGAATCCTTCTGCCAGTGTCCTTCCGTCAAAGCTGTCTGCAGCGATCTTATCTACCAATTCCGGCGCCATAAGCCCTGTATTCACCGCTGCCCAGGCGCCTCCGCTGCATCCTACGATACCAGATTTTTTATACCCAAGATGCTTAAGCAAGGCAACCGTCTGTTTCGCTTCTTCCTGCCATAGATCCACCGGAAAACTTTCTATCCGGTCTGATCTTCCATTTCCCAGAAAGTCCATTAATATTACTTTAAACTGGTTCTCATATAAGGGGAGAAGGGGCTCGAACATTCTTGAAGAGGCGGTATCTCCGTGAAGAAATACCACTGGCTTTCCCGTACCCTTTTCCGTATAATAAATTTTCTTTGACTGATAATAAAAATATGACATCTCACGCCTCCTGATGGAAATTTAATATTTTCTCCTTCTTGACTCATTTTCTACGTCCGTCATCCAGGTAAAATTTAAACTTTTCTCCTCAGCAAGGCTCCTGTATCGTCAAAGCCCTGCTGTTATCTTTTCTTTATCCAAATTCCCATAGCTCCTCCTTCTGCGCATTTTCCGCGCCTGCGTACCAAGGTCATACTGCCAGTCTCTTTATAATAATCTTAGTATAGCATACCGCAGCCAAACTGAAAACAATAATCCCATTCATGTCCGGAAACACCGTCAGGGTTGGTGATAGTATAAGGAAACCTATCATTTCCGTAAAGTACGCACTTTATTATGCGGTAGTTACTGATATGTTTCATATTTTTTTTGATGAAAAAAATGACGCAAGCTACATTTCATAGTATAATACTTGCAAACAAAGACAACTATAAATTTGTAGGAGTATATAGATGAAGCAGACTAAAATAATACAAGTACAGACATATGACGGCTGCAATCTTAAGGTTAAAATAGATTATCCTGTATATACTGAGAGCATTATTATTTTTTGCCACGGCACAGGTCCTAATACATACGAAAACCACAGAGAAATTGCAGGAAAGCATTTTAATTATTTTGATTTATTTGTTAATGAATTTACAAGTCATAATATTGCTTTTTGCCGTTGGAACACGAGGGGATGCAGTATATCAGATGTTCCCCCGGATTTTGTATCTGTCAATCAGAAAGAATACGAAACTTATTGCCCCTCTTCCTCTATTCAGGATATTATAGCGGTAAAAAATTATGTTAAAACCTTACCGCAATTTAAGAAATCTAAAATACTGCTAATGGGTGTCAGCGAGGGAGCTGTTCTTGCCCCGTTTGCAGCGGCACAATGCAAGGATATCGAAGGATTGCTTCTTTTAGGATTCTCCTACGAAAATATGAAGGATACTCTTTATTGGCAATTAAACGGGGGAAGTTCCATGGTCAATATGTGCAAGTATTTCGATTGCAGAGAAAAAGGGTTTATAGAAAAAACAGACTTTAATCGAGATAAACTAAATGTCCGTCCAACTCTTTTTCCAAATATAGAATTTGAAGATTTAGACATAGATAAAGACGGAAAACTGACACAAAAGGATTTTTCTTTACAAATGGAAGATTACAGAAGACAAGTCTTCCAGGCTATAGAAAACAACGACGATGAATGGCTAAGAAATAATTATCCTGTTCAAATAACCTCAAAGTGGTGTAAAGAACATTTCGCCTTGCCTTCTGTATCGTCCATATTATGTTCCCTTACCATTCCGATTTATATTTTTCAAGGTGAAGATGATGCCAATATTCCGCTCTCTGACATTGAAAAAATTTGCAATGATTTTAAGAGGAAGGATAAATCCAATCTGCATATCTTTACTTTTCCAAACCACGATCATGATCTGAATTATCTGCAGTACATTTTTTCTGGTACTATATCAGATGGAATAAAAAAGGTCTTTGATATAGCACAATCCTTCTAAACTTTCAGGCTGAGGGTGAGAGAGCCTCCCGGCTTTCTCACGCCTTCATCGCCTCCAGGGCAGATATTTTAACTGCTCTGCTGGAAGGAAGGTATCCGGCCGCCACTCCCATGATCACAGAGAAAACAATAGCAAATACGATCAGCCATGGAGGAATAATAGAGATACCTCCTGATGCAGCACTTTCTCCCATCATATACATAGATGTATCTCCTGTAAAAGACGAACCTGCATATCGATTCATAAGAATGGACAATACGCTGCTTACAGCCGTTCCCACACAGCCTCCAAGCAGACCGATCAGGCCCGCTTCAATGAGAAACTCTTTCCTGATTTCTGAAAGTCCGCAGCCTAAAGCTTTCATAATCCCAATTTCCCGTGTTCTCTCTGTTATGGACATGATCATGGTATTTGCTATGCCGATTGCTGCCACAAATAAGGAAACCGCACCCAGGCCTGCCAGCATCATCTGTTTTTGCTGCATATCCTTTTCCATAGGCTTACGTATACTTTCCATTGAAATCGTCTCAAATTTCATATCTTTGATCTGTTTCTCAACCATTTCTACATCTTTTATACTCTCCACGTATACCGACACCTGAGAATATTCTTTCTTTTTTTCAACTTTCATCAATTTCTCGAGCTGTTCAAAATCTTTCATATTCAACAACAGCCCCATATCCGTCTCATCACCAAGATCCATATCTTCTTTTAAAAGCCCTGTAACTTTCAATTTCTGCAGGATATTCCAGGATGTGCTTCCGTTTTGTATCGCTGCATTTTCTCCTTCTGTATTCGTTCCATTTTTCTTCGCAAAGGAAACATCATCTTTTAAAATCGGAAAATATGGTTTTGCATTTTCATCGCTCCAATAATCCACCATATTTTTTCCCTCTGGCCGTTTACTGTCTATAAACTGATAAGCCAGATGTTCTCCTCCCAGGGCTTCCCAACTGCCGGATGCTTTTCTTCCTTCCTTTAGCTGGTAACCTGCAGCTTCCAGATCCTCCTGGTAGATTCCGGTAACCGTAAGCCCCTCATACACATATCTTTCCTTTTCGCCAGATACCAGGCTGAATTCTCCTAAATCCAATGTTTTCTTGGGAATAGCCGTTTTTACATGAGAAATTTTCTTCATTTGTACTACAGCTTTCTTATCCAGGGGAATCCTTTTAGCCGCCCGTTCCGGTGCCGGCATGACGGTAATGCGCATAAGGTTTCCCATGCTTTCCAACATTTGATCCTGGGCCTTTTTCATCCCAAGTCCCATGGAAATCATGATAACCACAGCACAGCAGCCAATAACAACTCCAGATACCGTCAGAAGGGTTCTCCCTTTTCGCCGGTAAAGATTATTTATACTTAAATGCAAGATATCTCTGATTTTCATTCTTCAAATCCCTCATCCTCGTTTTCTTCCATCTGCCTTTCTTTTCTTTTTCGAATATACCGAAAAAGCAGGCCCGCGGCTAAAGTACCTGCCCCGGCAGTTCCAAGGATAATTCCTTTTTTTCCTTTACTTTTCGGTTCTTCTTCTGTAAAATCATTCCATTCTTCCGGCATCTCTTCCACAAGCTCTGCTACCTGAAAAGAAGCTTTCTTTTCAACTGTCTTTTGGCTTCCCATAGAATTTTCATAAATCAGTTTAATATTCACCGTCTGTTCCCCGGCAGTTTCCGGCGTCACGAAAAAATCCAATGTTCCGCTTGTTCCCGCTTCTACGTTACCAATATATTTATACGTTTCTCCTGTCTTCATTTTTGTTTCCAAATAAGCCTCTACATTATAAACAGGCGATTTTCCTTTATTTACATACGGCAAAGAAACAGAAAATTCTTCTCCCTGACTAATTTCATCCCCTGTCTGTATGTCTCCTACGCTAAAACGTTCCGCTTCTTTCACAGGAATCACTATTTTCTGGCTTGCTTCCCCTTCTGTCCGCTCTCCATTTTTCATATATTCATATTTAAAATTAATGGTAAGCTCTGCCTTATCCGTTTTTCCATTTCCTGCAGTTTTCAGCTTTGCTTCCATATTATGAGAAGCCTGAGGTCCAAGTTTTTTTAGATATATCACATTGGTCATATTTTTCAGGGACACCTCTTCACTAGGTTCCATATTTACGACAATATTCTCTACAGAGATTGTATCATTAGTATTAAAGAAAGTAAGATTTACCGTAAACTCTTTCCCGTCTTCGATATTTTCCCCGTATTGATATTGATTTACAATAATTCGGGGAGTCATAGGATCCGTCTTCTTTTTTTCTGATACTGCAGTTGTCACCATTCCATCGCTTGATGTATCTGTATTGCTGTATATTCCAGGATCTGCAGGTATTTCCTCTGGTTTTCCAGGTTTCTCATCCCCCGAAGAAATAGGTGGATTTATACTATTCGTATCCGTTTTTAAGGGCGATACCGGAATAAGGATCGTTTCCTGCTGTTTTTGTACTTCTCCCGTTTCTGCACCAAACGTGTAAGTTATATTTACTGGTATCTTTACAGTTCTTGTATTCCCTTTTAAATTTCCTGCATGAAGCTTTACTATGACTTTTTTCGTTTCCCCTGGATCTATAACCGGAATATCAATCTTTTCTTTTTCATGAGAAGGATCCATGGAAAAGTCTTCGGGGAGATCCACCCATAGTTTTCCATTGTTTATGTAACGTGACTTCCATGTATTTTCTAAAAAAATCTCCATATTAAAATCGCTGTCCGAAACAACTTCTTTATCCATTTTTCCTCTGGTTATAACAATAGTCCCTGCCTGTTCCTTTCCAGGCATTTCTTGTCCTGGTGTCTCCGAAACCGGCTGGACTGTATTCTGAGGCGATGTTTCAGATACAAAACTATTTTCACTTGGAAAAAACTGTTCTTCCGACAAATTGGTTCCGTCTTTAAAAAGCATTTCTGCATCCATGGGTACTTCCTGGGGTTCTGTCTGTATTCTTTTCTCCTCCTGCGCATTTGCCAGAAGAGGGTTCATATGAAAAAGCAGTCCTAATGTCACTGCACCTGCCAAAAATTTAACTGTTCTTTTTCTCATGGCTTCTCCTTTCGTCTTTTACTATTTCTCCGTCGATCAAGGTAACGATCCTGTCCGCATATACAGCCATCTGGGGATCATGGGTAACCAGGACAATTGTCTGTTGGTGCTTTCTCGCCATTTCCGTAATCATTTTCATAATTTGGGCGGTAGTCCTGGTATCCAGATTCCCTGTAGGTTCATCTGCAAAAACCACTTTCGGCTGTGTCACGAACGCCCTGGCAATCCCTACTCTTTGCTGCT
>CALIZJ010000218.1 GCA_938028845.1 uncultured Blautia sp. | reverse complement strand
TTTCTTTAATTTTTCCACATCTGCCATGCTGTTTGCCATTCCTATATAGGTCATGCCATAAAGAGCGGCAAAGCGGCTCATTGTATATTCGCCAAACTCCAGCATTTGTTTTGTCGGCGCCGCACCCTGAAATAAAAAGTACAGGCTTTTTCCTTTTAGTTCTCCCTGAGATACGGGACCATAGAAACGGTCAAGGAGGGTACGGACTGCTCCGCTCATGTTATGCCAGTATACTGGCGAGCCTATGACAATCTTGTTTGCTGCCTTCATTTTATTCAGGATTTCCTGAAACTGATCATCTGCAAAATCCTGTCCATAGGTGTAGAGCTTATAATCCACCAGATTTAATGTTTCAAATTCTTTGCCTTTAAGCAGCTCCTGGGCTAAGGCAGCAGTATTTCCGCTTTTATTTGGGCTTCCGTTGATAAATAAAATGTCCATATTTCTCTCCTTTCGATGTACACGCTGAGCTTCCAAACAGGCAGGATGGAATGTTTTTTGCTTTTTATGTGCCTGTTTTATCATTCTTTTTTGGGGATGTTTTCTGTATCTGTCTGAATATATTTCTTGATAAGAAGCAACAGCTGGCTTTTAAACGTTACGGACCAAACCGGTAAGATTTTCTACCACTACAGGATCACGATGGTCGAAGAAACAGCTTTTTCCTGTGTCCAGGGCTTCGATCTTTTGTATATCTTCTTTATCCAGTGAAAAGTCAAAGACATTAAAGTTTTCTTCCATACGTTCTTTTTTTATACTCTTTGGAATACAGACAATTCCTCTTTGTAAAAGCCAGCAAAGCACTACCTGGGCAATGCTTTTGCCATACTTTGCGCCTATATTTTTTAATGTCTCATTGTGAAACAGATCATTTTTTCCCTCTGCAAAAGGAGCCCAGCCTTCCATGGTCACACCCTTGGATTCCATGTATTTTTGTGATTCTTTCTGCTGGAAAAATACATTTGCTTCTACCTGGTTTACTGCAGGAGTGATCTCGTTAAATGCAATCAGATCTGCGAGACGATCTGGGTAAAAACTGCATACGCCGATGGCTCGTACTTTGCCTTCTTTATAGAGCTCTTCCATTGCCCGCCATGCACCATAATAGTCGTTCAGCGGCTGATGGATCAGGTACAGATCCAGATAATCAAGTCCCAACCGATCTAAAGATTTTTGGAAAGCTTTTTTCGCTCCTTCGTAACTGGTGTCAGAAATCCATAATTTTGTGGTGATAAAAAGTTCCTCTCTTGATATACCGCAGTGTTTAATGGCGCGTCCGACAGCTTCTTCATTACCATATGAGGCCGCTGTATCGATCATGCGATAACCTGTAGAAATGGCATCTGTCACAGCCTGTTCACAGGAAAGGGGATCTGCAATCTGAAAAACACCGAATCCAAGCTGCGGCATGTTTACTCCGTTATTTAAAGTAACATATTTCATAATGTATCGTCCTTTCTGACCGCTTGCTGTTTTATGTATATCTTTATAAGAAAGATTGCCAAATGCAACTTTTCTCTGTTTACAGGGAGAATTATAAGATAACTTTCAGATTTATAGAAGAAACAATTAGTTTTACGGTTTATACCTAGAAGTTAAAGGTGGGACAATGGGAAGTATTTCCATGATAGGAGATTATAAGGACAGATGGCGAAAAGAGAAGAAAGACAAGGGGAAGAAAATGATTTTGTATACATAAAAAGGAAACAGTCAAAATAAAGAGACTGCTTCCTCTTTTAAGAACTCCCCTCCGGATGATAATACCGCAGCACATGCTCCGGGTAGCGCTGGTCGCCGTATGCCCAGGGACCGGCAGGATCTTTAAGGGGGTCGTCTTCGGCGCGCAGGTTTTCCCCGCTTGCCATCTGGGCAAAGGCTTCTGCGCTTTCTCTGGACCAGACGGTTTCCCCGTTTTCTTCCATAAAGGAAAAATATACGTCTGCGCCGAAATTATATGCCTGCAGGGCAAGGCGGATATGCTCCATATCGGTAGGGCTTTTTACGCCTGCTTTATACATGGCGTACTTTAACTCCTGGATGCCGCACTCAATAGAATAAGAGGGATCTGTAATGCCGCCGGGAGTCTGGGGATATTTCGTATTGTAAGCTCCTTCTGAGGACTGCATAACGTCAGAACCCTGGCCGGAACTCTCCTGCATCATAACGGCCAGGATCAGATCTACATAGTCGGACATATCATATTTTGCCGCAACAGCCGTTACCTCATCCCGGTAAGCTTCACAGGCAGCATTTATCTGCAAGGTTTCTTCTTTCGGCCTGCGAAGCGCAAAGAAGAGAAGAACGGCAAAGACAATGAAAATAAGACCTCCCGCTGCCAGCAGGAATTTTTGTCTTTGTACCTGTCTTTTGCGAAAAGCAAGCTTTTGCTCTTTCGTTAAATTTGTTAAATTCCTTTTTCTTCTGCGTTTCTTTTCCATAAGTTTATTGTAATAGCAGAAGGAAGTTTTGAAAAGTAAAATGGAGTTAATATTTCTTAAAAAAATGTAAACATTCTTAGCAAAATTGCAAAATAATAGACAGTATGTTATGATGGGGAAGATAAAAAGGTATGATGTAATAAGAGGAGTCGGTAAATGAAGAAAAAAATATATGCATTGCTTCTGGGTCTGTGCATAGTCTCTCAGGCGGTTCCGGTCTCCGCCCAGATACTAAACTTTGAAGCAACAGTGAATACATACAAACAGGATAATAAAACACCTCACTATTTTCAGACACAGGATGCTTCCGGAAATGCTGTGCAGGCTGTGGCAAAGGAAGACACAGTATATGTGACTTCCAAAAGAATGACCCTCCGTAATATTCCGGATGTAAAAGGAACGGGTGTAAAACGAGTGCTTCTTGGCGCACAGCTTCAAAGAGTTGCTGTCTGCGATAATGGCTGGAGCAAGGTTGTCCTTGAGATGGATAACGGGGAGCGCGCCATTGGTTATGCTCCTGACCGGTATTTAAGCGATACCCCCCAGTTAACCGAGGTAAGGGATACTGTTACAGTGGCTTCAGACTGTGAGATATTAGATTACCCTGGACGCAAGGACGGACAGGTAATCGGAGAACTTCTGCAGATGGATGAAGTAAGGCGCACCGGCACTATAAATGGAGTATGGAGCAGGATTGTTTTCAGAAATGAGGAAAATAAAAAGAGAGTAGGCTATATTCCCACAAGCGCTCTGGAGGGTCAGGAGACGGAAACAACCACAGTTGCAAAGGCTGATACCGATGAAGAGGGTGGCGTAAATGCCGGAATTATCCATAAGAGCAAAGGCGACAGCATTTTTGCAGAGGCTGTGGAAGGGGTGAATGCCGCTACCCAGGAAAATGTAAACGGCGTACAGGTAGGAAGCCCTATTGCTGTATCCTCTGATGCAGTTTTAAAACCCATGGGAACTTTCCGCATTACGCATTACTGTCAATGCAGCATTTGCTGCGGACCTTGGGCCAATGGAATAACAGCTACAGGTGTGACGGCCACTACAAACAGAACCATAGCGGTTGATCCATCCCAGATACCTTATGGAACAAAGGTTGTGATAAACGGTCAGGTTTATGTGGCAGAGGACTGTGGCGGAGCGATTACCGAAAACTGCATTGATATTTATGTGGCGTCTCACGAAGAAGGGGAAAGCAAAGGCGTTTACTATACAGACGTTTATGTTATCCAGGAATGATAAAACTGACAATAATCATAGAAAAAATGGCTGGACATATCCGAAAGCAAGGGCAAAATCTTTTTCACAGATTTTGCCCTTAATTTTATATTTTTTACAGAAAAAGGCATGTCCCGGATAAACTGAAGTTCATACTGCCAGGGAAGCCTGTCATTTAAAAATTCAGCGATTTCCCCAAAAGTTAAATACGTCTAAGAGGAGAACTCTCGGCAGACACCTTTAGGTATAAACTGAAAAACTAACGGAGACTTCTGGGAATGGGTGGATTTCACTATAATACAAGTGAAAGTAGAAATTAAGAGCGGATAATGAAAGAGAGGTTTTTCTATTATGAGAAAAAAATATATTTTAACAGCAGCCATTTCCCTTACCCTGGCCTTAACGGCAGCAGGGTGTTCAGATAACAGCAATACAGCGGCTTCCCAAGAAAGCCAGACAGATGCTGCCGGGACGCAAAGCAGCGCCGAGTCGAGCGCCGGGGAAACGGATGAGGCACAAAACAATAATTCGGGAACAGATGCTGGAGAGTCCGATTCGGAGGGCAGTACTGCACAGGCAGACAGCGCCGCTGGGGAAGAGACCACAGATGGAACGGATTCACAGACAGATACTTCAGCCGAAAGCGGACAAGAGACCGCCGCAGATGGCACAGACACAGCTTCTTCCAATACTTCCACAGAAGGGAGCAGCAATATTTTGATCGCCTATTTTACAGCAGGAGAAAACAGTGATGTGGACGTAGTCTCTTCTGCCAGCGTCACTACCATAGACGGGGAAGCAAAAGGACGTCTGCGCGCAGTGGCGGATATGATCCAAAGCGAAACAGGAGGGGAACTTTTTTCCATACAGACAGAAGTGGCATATCCGGGTGACGGCGGTGAACTCATTGACTATGCTGCCCAGGAACAGGACGAAGACGCAAGGCCTGTGCTCACAAGCCACATTGACAATCTGGATAGCTATGACACGATCTTTGTTGGCTATCCTACCTGGTGGTATGATATGCCACAGGCACTTTACAGCTTCTTTGATGAATATGATTTTTCCGGAAAGACCATCATTCCCTTTAATGTACATAATGGAAGCCAGTTTTCCGGTACTATAGAAACCATTCAGGAACTGGAGCCGGATGCGCAGGTGCTGGAAGAGGGATTTACTGTAAATGAAAACGATGTGGCAGATGCCCAGGGTGATGTAACAGAGTGGCTGGAAGGTCTGGGTTATTAAACTCCCGGATAAATTCTGATATGACAAAGGCAGGAGCAAGGCATGAAACCAAAGACAACGGTAAAGATAACGATTGATATTTTGATGACCATAGGCTTATTGCTGCTGATGGGGTATGCGCTGGTGGGAGAAGCAGCCCACGAATGGATTGGCGCAGGAATGTTTGTATTGCTCATTGTGCATCCTATTTTAAATTTTAAATGGACGAAAAATCTGGGAAAAGGAAAATATAACCGCATTAGGATTTTACAGACTGCAGCAGCGGCGGCTGTGTTCCTGGCGATGATAGGACTTATGGTCAGCGGGATCATGCTTTCACGCCACGTATTCCGTTTCCTGGGACTTCGTGCCGGCAGAAGTTTTGTCAGAACGCTGCATATGGCGTGCGCTTACTGGGGATTTGTGCTGATGTCATTCCATCTGGGGCTTCACTGGAACCGGATGATGGCCATGGCAGGGAAACTTACCAAAGACTCATCAATGCTTCGTACAATCTTTTTACGGTGTGCCGGCATTGTTTTGGCAGGCTATGGAGTCTGGGCTTTTTTGAACCGGGGAATCCCTTCTTACATGTTTTTAAGGACACAATTTGTATTTTTTAATTTTGAAGAGCCTTTCATAAGGTTTTTACTGGATTATGCTGGGGCTATGGGACTATTTGTATGGATTGGACATTATTTGCTGTATTTCACGCAAAAGGCCAGGAAACAGGTACGGAAAAAAGAAAATAGGACAAGCTTTTCTTCTTAATATAAAATGTAGAAAAAATACATCCCTGTAAGGATCTGAACATATCAGAAGATCTTACAGGGATGTTTTTTATAAGGGTCTTTTATTTGATAAAATGCAAAGGCCTTGGATATCCGTAGGATTTAAACAAAAGTTCCATTTCTGCCTGGGTATGGGTTAGAGAGTCCTGAATGGAGACTCCTTTCTGCACAATATCTTTTAAGGCACCGCATAAAAGTGACTCTATTTTATTCTGAGGAATCACCAGCGCTTTGCTGCGGGAGGGACCGTTCCTTTTACGGCAGTAACCAAAACTTTCTTCCGTAAGCTCCAGCCATGGATACAGTTTAAGAAGCTCGTGGCTGTGATAAGGAGCGATCACAGGAGACTGGCCGTCCAGGATGGTCATATAGTAACTGGTATTTTTCCGACACAGCCAGTCAAAATACTGATATGCCTGTGCTTTCCTGGCTGTAAAGGGGTTCAGTCCGAAGTTCCATCCAATACTGATAGGGGTCCGGCCTGGAATTGGTTCATATCCCACCCGCCCGAAAGTATTGGTATGGATGTATTCACTGATCTGAGCCGCATATTCTGTGTAAGTAACAAGCATGGCAGTCCGCCCGGAGGTAAAGTCAGAAACGGTTTTTTGAATAGAGGTTTCAAAGGGGGACTGTGGACAATATTTTATAGTATTTAAGATACTGTGGAAAGCTTTTAAGTTTTCCGGGGTATTTATAGTTACCTGATTGTATTTATCCCACAGGTTTCCGCCGGAGGCCCACAGGCGGATCAGCAGCTCCGGCGCCAGTTCTTCGTCTATGCTTCCCGCCATGGATGTTCCAAATTCTGTAGGCGAGTCAGGATTATATTTCTTAGTAAAAAATTCTGCAATGCCGTTAAATTCTGTCCATGTTTTAGGGGGACGCAGAGAAATCTGGTATTTCTTTTTGAAATCTTTGACAATATCTCTGTTTTCAAAGAGATCCTGCCGGTAGAACATAATCTGTGCTCCGCCGATAATAGGAATGCCGTAGTATGCCTGCTCGTAACAGCAGTTTTCAAGATTTTCAGGAAACAGTCCGTCCGGCTGAAAGCTGCCGCCGCATACAAAATCCGTAATATCGGAGAGAAAGCCGTTTTGTACCATGTATTCCAGCCAGGGAATATCATACATATAAATGTCAAAATAATTTTCCGAGTGGTCTATGTCTATTGTGATCCGGTTCAGAAGGTCATTTTGGCGTACAAATTCTATCTCAATGGGGATTCCGGTTTCGCGTGTAAACTGGGCTGACAGAAGTTGGGCGGAATGGGAAGTGGCAAGATCCACCATGAGGATCTGAAGACCTCTGTCCCGGGTGGGAGTGTGTATGAAAGGCCGGAATTTAGGCGGTTCTGTCAGCAGTCGGTCCAGGTTTGGAACGGAATCGGAAAAGGTAAGGGTTTTTTCTTCAAAAAGAACAGGAGACTTAATATTTTCTTCAAGTAATTTGGCCGCCTCCCGTCCCAGCGTGTAGGCGGTCCTGGAGGTCAGGATTATCCCGGGATATTTGGTTGAGGTATTCCAGGATTCCTCACTCAGGGTAATAAGCTGCACATCATTAGGAATACGGACCCCGAATATATGGAACATTTCCAGGATACCGGAGGCAATATTATCAGAAGTGGTAATGACTGCCTGTACCTGGTGGCTGCACAGATTGGCCATGGCAGCTTTAAAAGCGCTTTCCTTAGACATATTCGTCTCGTAGATCATGGGGTGTTCCAGAGAAATCCCATGGCTTTGAAAGGCGTTCAGATAGCCGTTGATACAGTCCTTTTCACTGGAAAAATTAGAATTTCCCGTAAAAAGAGCAATTTCCCTGTAGCCTTTATCAAGAAGGGCAGAGGTAATCGTAAAAACAGTCTTATGATTATCAAAACCCGCAAAGCTTACATCAATATTGTCCGGGCGGCGTTCTACAAATACAGTAGGAATATTAAAATTTTTCAGCCGGTTTACAAAAAAGTCTGTGTTCTGAGGCTGACAGGTGATGACCACCAGTCCCGATACATTCTGGCTGACCAAATCATCGATTTTTTCACATTCTATATCCGGGAGGCTGTTGGAGAAGGCTACATTAATGGTGTATCCCCGCCTCTGGAGATAAGAGGAGACACCTTTAAAAATCTCCGTATGATAGGTATTGTCAATGTCAGTGAGGACAACGCCGATACGGTTTGTAGAAGAAGAACGCAGATCTCTTGCCGACGCATTTGGAATATATTTCAGCTTTTCAATGGAATCCATAATTTTCATACGGGTTTCTGGCCTTACATAACGTGTTCCGCTTAAACAGCAAGATACAGTTGCAATGGAGACGCCGGCATCTTTTGCTACATCTTTAAGTGTTGCCATAAGCAGATTCCTTTCTGAAAGAATGTATTTTGAAAATAAGAATGAATGATATACAAAATAACTTTATCATAGGAAAATTTTTATGTCAAATATCTAAACGTTTAGATAAAATTTTGAAAAAGTATATTGAAAATCTTTGCTGGAAATTTATAATAAAAACATCAAATAGAGAACGTACAGTCAGCAGAAAGGAGGAAACATTATGAAGCGGGTAGGACAGGTAATAAAAGTGAAGGAAGAGTATCTTGAAAAATATAAAAAGCTCCATGCAGCCCCCTGGCCGGAAGTGAATGAGATGATAAAAAAATGCAATATCCAGAATTATTCTATTTACTACAGAGATGGGTACTTATTCAGCTATTTTGAATATGTGGGAGAAAATTACGAGGAAGATATGAAAAAAATGGCTGCAGATCCCACGACCAGAAAGTGGTGGAAAGAAACAGACCCCTGCCAGATGCCGGTAGAGTCAGCTAAGGATGGAGAATGGTGGGCAGACCTGGAAGAAGTTTACCATCTGGATTAGATTTCAGCACAGAAAATAAAAAGATTTACAATAATGATCAAAAGGAGTAAGAGAATGACATCAAGAGAGAGGGTTATGGCGGCGATCGGTCACAGACAGCCGGATTATGTTCCGCTGGATTTGGGAAGCACTCCCAGCTCGGGGATTTCTGCCATTGCATATAATAATTTGAAAAAGCATTTAGGAATCACCGGCGGACAGACAAGGATCTACGATGTGGTACAGCAGGTGGCACAGCCGGAAATGGAGATTCTGGACCGGTTTGGGGTGGATGTTCTGGATATTGGAAGAGTATTTAATGAAAAAGATGAGGATTGGCATG
>CALIZJ010000217.1 GCA_938028845.1 uncultured Blautia sp. | reverse complement strand
CTCTTTCCCTACACGACGCTCTTCCGATCTCTTTTGGGTGTGGATTTGAAATCCAAGAAAGGCAGCCCCCGAGGGCGTTACCTTAAATTCCATTTTTTCTCCGGTTTTTGGGTGGGAAAAATGGAGGCTTTCTGCACAAAGGCCAAGAGGTACAAAAGCTTTTTCTTTTGAATTATATTTTCTGTCTCCTATAAGGGCCATTCCCGCATGTGCCATCTGTACACGGATCTGATGATGCCGCCCTGTATGGAGGTGGATTTCCAGGAGATACTTCCTGGTATTTGCGGGGGATTCCGCAGTGCTTTCCAGCACTCTGTAAGAAAGACGCGCCTGTTTGGCTCCTTTTGTATGGGGGGATACTACGAAGGAGGTATTCGTTTTTCCATCTTTTTTTAGCCAGTCTACGAGCACCCCTTCTTTGGAAGGCGGCTCTCCTTCTGTTGCTGCCAGATAGTATTTTCCCATGCTTCCCTGTGTCATCTGACGGCTCAGGTTCTTTGCTGCTTCAGGAGTTTTGGCAAACACCAGGACTCCCTCCACCGGCTGGTCGAGACGATGTATGATTCCCAGGTAAGGCACTTTTCCATTTCCTTTTCCAGCTAAATAGTTTTTCAGACAGCTTTCCATATCGGCTTTTCCTACGCCTGCGCTTTGGACAGCCAGTCCTGCGGGCTTCTGGCAAACGAGGATCTCTTTATCTTCATATAAGATCATATCTGCTATTTTTTCGTTCCACATAAAATTTCTCCTTTGAAAGAAAGTATACGATAAAAGTAATCTCTCTGCAATAGCGGCGTGCCTGCGGTAGGGCAAATTTGGCCGGCAAGGGTATATTTCCTCCATGACCCGCCATACTATAGGAAACGACAAATAAAAGATTCTGGCGTTTATTATAAGAAAAATGTAAAGTATGGTGAAATGGATTGTATATAGAGTGGCGAAGGCGTTTTACGATCATAGGAATCATTGTGGGCGTGTTTCTGGGGTATCGTTATCTGCTTCCGGTAGTGCTTCCTTTTTTGCTAGCATGGATCCTGGCGGTATGGATTTATCCCATTACCGTGAAGACCGAAAGAAGGTTTAAAATCAAAAAAACACTGACAGGAAGCCTGATTTTAGTTTTGCTTTTCGGGATTGCAGGGCTTGTGCTTTATCTGGGGCTTGCAGAACTTTTTTCTCAGATCAAGTCTGCAGTTTCCCATTATTATGTATTTGAAAACTGGTTTGGAGGGTTTGTGAATAACTGCTGTCAGATGCTGGAGGATGTTACAGGTATTGCGGCTAAGGAAAGCAGACGCTATGTTTTGACTCAAGTCAGCAATATACAGGAACAGCTTGTCACAGCGGTAAGTCCCCAGGCGCTGCTGAAAATATTTTCCGGGCTGAAGAGTATACTGGTAGTTTTTTCAGGAGTGGTGGTGGTTTTTATATCTACTATACTGATCATTGGAGATATGGAAAATCTGAGGAAAAAAATATGGGATTATCATTGGCTGGTAGGAACAAGGCGTGTGATACGCAGACTGAAAAAAACAACGGTTACGTATCTGAAAGCGCAGGGTATTATTATGGTTCTGGTAGCGGCTGTATGTGCGGTGGGACTTTGGATATTAAAAAACCCGTATTTTCTTATTTTAGGTATTGCCCTGGGGGCTTTGGATACACTGCCATTAATCGGAACCGGAATGTTTTTATATCCGGCGGCTGTGATCTGCCTGATAAAAGGAAATACTTTTGGGGCGGTTGGCTGTGTGCTCCTGGATGTGGTGACAAGCCTTCTTCGGGAATTTTTAGAACCCAGACTTCTTGGAGGAAAATTGGGAATATCTCCAATCGTGGTCCTGGCGGCTGTCTATATTGGCATTTTTCTTTTTGGAGCATGGGGAGTCATACTGGGACCTCTGGCCTTTTCTACCGTATATGAAATAGGAAGGGAATGGGATGTATGGGATTAAAAATGCGGAGAAAAAATCAGGCGGCATTTTATCAGCAAACTAGATAAAAAGAAATAAAATAAAAATGAAAAAAGTATGAAAACTATAGACGAGGCGGGGAAAAAGTGTATAATGTAAAAAAAGTGGCATGTTCATGTTAATTTTACGTTATAAAAGGAGAAACGAGAATGAAAAAGGCGGCAGTTGCGGCTGCATGTTTTTTTGTGACGGCTATAGTGCTGAGCGGGTGCCAGCAGGAAAAGGTAAGGGAACTTATCGAACCCCTTGTTGCGGATGTGCAGTCAGAAGAAGAGTCAGAAGCGGCAGAGGAGACCGAAGAGGAAGAGATTTCTTCGGAGATTGATACTTCCATTCCCATACAGACAGGAGCAAGAGTTGCCGTTGTCAGCAAGAATACAGAGGGAGAGTTTTGGGATCTGATCCAGAAAGGAATGGAAGATGCGGTAAACGAGGTAAATGCTGCGTATGGTTTCGAGGGAGAGCAGCAGATTACGATGACCTTTGAAGGTCCTAATGATGAACTTGACGTAGAGACCCAGATTAATATCCTTGACGCAGTAATAGCAGAGAATCCTGATGTGGTGTGCCTGTCTGCAAGCGATATGGATTCCTGTCAGGCACAGTTAGAAGCGGCGCGGGAGAATGGGATTCCTGTAGTAATGTTTGATTCTAATGTGAGCGAGACGGATTTGATCCGTGCGTACCGGGGCTCTGATAATAAGCAGATCGGAGAGATGGCAGCGTATCGTCTCAGTGTTGCCCTGGGTAAGATGGGTAAGGTAGCGGTATTCTCCGCACAGGAAAAGACGCAGAGTGCGAAAGACCGTGTAGAAGGTTTCCTGGATATGATCGGAAACTATACGGATATTGAAGTAGTAGATGTAATCTACCAGGATCAGGTGGAAGATATGGAAGCGGCAATGCAGGAAGTACTGGAAAAAAATCCGGTTCTTGACGGAGTATTCTGTACCAATGCAGATGTGGCAGAAATGTATCTGAACATGGAAAAAGGGGAAAGTTCGGAAGGAAACATCGCTATGGTAGGTGTAGACGCCACTACCAGACAGCAGGAAGCGATCAAAAACGGAGAGGAGATCGGCGTAGTCTCTCAAGATCCGTATGCTATGGGATATGAGACTATGTGGACAGCCTTAAAAGCCACCGCCCCCAGAAAGCTTGCTCAGATAAAAAAAGGTGTCCTTATGGAGCCGGCATGGATTGACAAGGATAATATAGATAGTCCCGAAGTGAGCAATTATTTATATACACAATGATCATACATAGTAAAAAATGCTGTTTTATCCTGGTATACCAGTAGAAAGCAGCAGTAAACATATGGGAATAATGAGAATTTACAAAAAGGATGTACAGCCGTAAGAGGGCAGTGCATCCTTTTTTTGTGAAAATGCAGGCACTGGGCTTTTTGAGTATAAAAAACAAAAAGAATGAAAGAAAATAAACGGTTTATACAAATGCGTTGTAATCGAAAAAAGATTATGTTAAAATTTTTTATAAATTAAATGGAGATACACTTATAAAATTATTGGTATTTACTAATTAAGTTTTTGCGTGGGACAGAATATTTGTGCTTTGACTGAATCAGGGCTGTCCTCTGTCTCATACTGCGCGGAGCAGTAAGCTGGGGACGGCTGTTCCAGAAGGGGTATAAGTCTTTTCTAAGAAGCCTGGAAGTAAGCTTCCAAATCTGCCAAGATGACGCGCATGTGTGTCAGAAGGAGGAAAAATGAAAAAGAGACAGGGAATAAGTAAAGAAATTCTTCTGATGCTGGCGGTGGTGGTGATTGCGGTGCTGTTTATTATCATCATGTCTTCTTATTATGGCTGGATCATGGAAAGTGCAGAGGTGGCCGCTGACGAGCTGAATCAGGTATATCAGTACCAGTATGAAATGATCGTGGATAACCGGAATCTGACTTTCTGGCAGGATGTATATGAAAACGCCAGGGAAGAGGCGCTGAAAAACGGGGCGGTCCTGGAACTGAAAGGACTGGAAAACGGTGAAGCGTATGATAAAGCCGACTACATGGATATGAGCATTGCGGCTCAGGTGGACGGCATTATCCTGGAATATAACGGGGAAGAAGGAATCCAGGAAAAAATCGACGAAGCGGTGAATGAAGGAATACCTGTGGTGACTATCGTAAACGATGCGCCTCAGAGTCTTCGGCAGTCTTTTGTGGGAATCAATGACTACCAGCTTGGACAGGTGTACGGCGCCCAGGTGGCGAATCTGCTGGATGGAAATACAGAGAGGGTTTTGGTACTTTTAAACTGGGAGCAGGATCTGGGGCAGAATCAGCTTTATGCACAGATAAACAGTGCGGTAGAGAAAAAGAATGACGGAAAGCGTAAGATCAAGATTCAATCCCGAAATATTATGTCCCAGAGTCAATTTGACACAGAGGAAGAGATCCGTAATATTTTCCAGGATCCGGAAGGGCCGCCTCAAATCCTGGTCTGTATGGATGAAGTGACTACAGAATGCGCCTACCAGGCAATGATCGATTATAATATGGTAGGCGAGGTAAAGATCATCGGTTACTATACCTCTAAAACAATAATGGACGCGGTGGGCAAGGGTCTCATTCCCGTAACTTTGAGCATGAATGTGGAACAGATCGGAACGTACAGCATAGAAGCTTTGACGGAATACTGGGAGGTAGGCAGAGCAAATTCTTATTATTCGGTGGATCTGGATGTGATTACCGAAGAAAACTGGGAGGGGCAGGAAGAGTGAGTGTGAAAGTAAATCTTCACATCTGCCATTATTGACGCAGCCATGGTGTCCTGTGGATAAAACGCGTCACAAGGAGGAAAATATGGAGAGAAAGAAAAAGAAGCTCCGGTGGAAGGATCAGCCGCTTGCCACGAAGGTTCTCTGTCAGGTAGCTATGGTTGCCGTAATCCTTTTTTCCACAAATCTGCTGATGTATTTTCAGGTGAACAGGACAATGCATACCCTGGATACGGTGTATGCCAGCAATGTCAATATCACGGAATTGGCGGATTCATTGGATAATGTGCAGACGAGCATGTATAACTACCTTACAGTAAAAACCTCAAATACATTAGAAGATTATTACCGCAGCGAGGATGACTACAAAAAGCTGTTTGAAAAGCTTAATGATCAGGTGACGGAGAATCCGGTAAAACTTTTGGAACGGAATATCCGCAGGATGTCAGAAACCTATCTGGAAGAAACAGCGGAAACTGTAGGAGCAAAACGAGGAAGAAATGTGGAAAAATACAAGACATCCTACGAAGAATGCCTGAAAATGTACCGATATCTGAATTCTTATATAGCGGATCTGAACGGTCAGCAGTTTAAAAACAATTCAGCTAGTTACCAGACCCTTCAGCAGTCTATTTGGTTCCTGGAAGCGGTAAGTTCAATCATGCTGATTTTGACCATGGGAGTGTGCATCTTAGTACTTTACTATATGGTTAAGAATGTTTCGGCACCTTTAAGAGCCTTGGCGGCTACAGCTAAGTTAGTTGGTCAGGCGAATTTTAATGTAAAGATGCCTCCCACAGATGCGCAGGATGAGGTAGGGGTATTGACCAGGGCCTTTAATACTATGGTAGCCAGTCTGGAGGAATACGTAAAGCTTACCAAGGAAAACATGGAAAAAGAACAAAAGATGGTAGAAAGGGAACTGCTTATGGAAACTCACCTGAAGGAGGCGCAGTTAAGATATCTGCAGTCTCAGATTAATCCCCATTTTTTGTTTAATTCCTTAAATGCCGGAGCGCAGCTCGCCATGATGGAGGATGCGGAGAAAACGAGCATCTTTGTGGAACGTATGGCGGAATTTTTTCGGTATAACGTGAAAAAAGGAAGCGATGACGCCACCCTCGCAGAAGAAGTGGATGCAGTGGAAAATTACATATATATTCTGAATGTCCGCTTTTCCGGGGAAATACATTATACAACGGACGTGGATGAAACAGTTCTGGACTGTAAAGTTCCAAGCATGATCCTTCAGCCTATTGTGGAAAATGCGGTAAACCATGGAATCCGCAATATTGAGCGTGAGGGGACGATTCATCTGCAGATAAAGAAAGAAACGGCGTTTATCCGTATCAGTGTAAAGGACAACGGGACGGGAATCGTGAAAGAACGGATCGCCCAGATTTTAAACGGGGAGATCCAGCGGGAGGAAACCGCGGGAGATTCCACAGGAGTAGGAATGTACAATGTGATCAGCCGGCTGGAACTGTATTATAAACAAAAAGATCTCCTGACCATAGAAAGTGAGGGAAAGGATATGGGAACAGAGGTAGTGATCCGTATCCCGCAGCAGGCTGAAGAAGAGTGAGGAAGTACCCAGACCGGATATTTTCACAGATGCCCCATACCCTTGCGGGTATTGCAGATTCCCCCCTTGATTAACGGGATGCCTGTATGATGTAAGAAAGAGTTTTAAGGGAAGGAAAAAAAGATGTACCGTATTTTACTTGCAGATGATGAAGGCATTATGCTGGAATCGCTGAAAAACATTATCCGAAGCAATTTTGGAAGCGAGTGTGAGATCGCCTGTGCGAAAACAGGAAGAGCCGTGGTGGAACAGGTGGAATCCTTTCGGCCGGATATCGCCTTTGTGGATATCCAAATGCCGGGTTTAAGCGGTATTCAGGCTATTAAGGAAATCCGGAAATTTCACCGGAATATCGTTTTTATCATTATCACCGCCTATGATAAATTTACCTATGCCCAGGAAGCGATCAATCTGGGCGTTATGGAGTATTTGACAAAGCCTATTAATAAGAGGAAGATCATAGATGTGTGTACCAATGCTATGCTGAAGGTGGATGAGACCAGACAGAAGCGCAGCGATGATCTGAAGATCCGGGAAAAGCTGGAAACAGTGGTGCCTATTATCGAGTCCGGTTATCTATATAATCTTTTGCTTCAGGATGATTTTCATACCTACCAGGATAATTACAAAGAGCTTTTAAATATAAAGGAAAACTATGCCTTTATGGCGGTGGTGGAATTCGGCGACAGTGTGGAAAATGGAATTCTTACAAACGCTGTGGGAGCAAGCGTGCGGGCAAATAAGTTTTACCCGGAGTTTCGGGAAATTGCGAAAGGCTTTTTTGAATGTCTGGTGGGCCCTGTGATGGGAAACCAGATCGTGCTTTTAGTGCCTCATGAAAAAGAAAAAGTGGAATACGAAGAACGTGTGGAGATCCTGACCAGGATGCGTAACATGATCCACAAAATGGAGCTGCGCATTGATAGTAAATTCCGAGGCGGGATCGGCAGGGTATGCCCTTTGGAAAATGTTAAGAATTCTTATTCGGAAGCCTTGCGTGCCCTTAGGGAGAGCGGCAGTCATGTGGTACATATCAATGACATTCCGCTGGTGCAGGATTACGATGGGGAATATCCTTTAAATCTGGAAAACAGTTATTGCCAGAGAGCGATAGAGGCGGATTACGGCGGCGCTGCCCAGGCAGCAGATCAGTTTTTTGACTGGATGCTCAATAACTACAAGGAATACAGAGAGGCTATAGAGATAAAGGTGCTGGAGCTGGTTATGCGGATTGAATACAGCGCGTTTTTCAAAGGCGGCGTTAAATATGGATTCCGTTACCGGGAAAATTATTTAAAGGAGATTCACGGATGCCGGGACTATGAGGAACTGCGAAATTGGTTCCAGCGTAAGACCGAGGACGTATGCAGGGGAATGGCTACCACCAAGGAAAAGGAGTCAGAGTCTGTGGTGGCAAGAGCCAAGGCATATATCAAAGAAAATTACCAGAAGGATATTTCACTGGACGATGTATCCAGAATGGTAGACATCAGCCCCTATTATTTCAGCAAGCTGTTTAAACAGGAACAGGGGGAAGGTTTTGTAGAATATCTCACCAGAACCAGGATGACCGCTGCGCGGCAGCTTTTGCGAACGCCCCAATACAGTATTAAGGAAATCTGCGCTATGTGCGGGTACAGCGACCCGAATTATTTCAGCAGGATCTTTAAGCGGTATGAAGGAGTGACGCCCAGTGAGTACAGGGAAAGGTTGGGATGAGAATGAAAAAGTGGAAAAAAATTTTTGCGGCTGTCCTTTGCGCCTGTCTGTTTTTGGCTGGATGCGGAAGAAAAGAAGAGACTGAAGATATTTCCAGGGAAACGCAGGAGAGTCAGTCGGATGAAGGAGAAATAAAGATTGGCTTAAGCTTTGATTCCTTTGTGATCGAGCGGTGGATCCGGGATAGGGATGTATTTGTGGATACGGCTAAGAAGCTGGGCGCGTCTGTAAATGTACAGAATGCAAACGGCAGTGTGAAAGAGCAGCTTTCCCAAATTGAATATCTGATCGACAGAGATGTGGACGTGCTGGTAGTTATCGCGGTAGACTGCGGAGCGCTGACAGAGGTAATGCACAAAGCAAAAGAGGCAGGAATAAAAACCATGTCCTATGACCGGCTGATTTTAAATGCAGATACAGACCTTTATGTATCTTTTAACAATAAAGGTGTGGGAACGCTTATGGCTAAGGCACTTAAAAACGCCATTCCGGATGGGGGAGATATATTTATGATCCAGGGGGCGGAGGAGGATAATAATGTAAAGCTGGTTCGGGAAGGTTTTGAAGAGGAACTGGAAGGAAGCAATCTGAATGTGGTATATAAAGTAAACTGCGAAGGCTGGCTGGCAGAGCTGGCTGTGGATTATCTGGATGAAGCGCTTAAGGAGTATCCGGATGTAAAGGGGATCATGTGCGGAAATGACGATATTGCTTCCCAGGTGGTTCGGGTGCTTGCGGAGCACCGCCTTGCAGGAAAAGTGCAGGTAGTGGGACAGGACGGAGATCTGGCAGCATGTCAGAGGATCGTAGAAGGGACACAGACTATGACTGCGTTTAAATCTGTGGAACTCCAGGCAAAAGTAGCAGCCAAATACGCGGTAAATATGGCTAAGGGAGAAGAACTGGAGCGGATCAACAGCACGGTAAACGATGGCGGAAAGGAGATACCTTTCTGTATGCTGCAGCCCATTTCCGTTACAAGCAAAAATATGGATGAGATCATTATAGACGGAGGCTTCCACTCGGAAGAGGACGTTTATCTGAATGTGGATAAAGAATAGGAAACAGGCTTAAAAATATACGTTATATATAAAGCAAAACAAAAAAGTCAATAGGAAATTCTTGTTGCAAAAATGTCTTGCCCTGGGCAGGACATTTTTTGCGATTTCGGAAAAAATCCGATATCTTAGCAACTATGTCCTATAACAGCCATGTTAAAATAAGACCATCAAAAGGGGTACCGAAACGGCAGAAGGCCCCGAAAAGGAAACGGAGGAAAGAAAAATGAAAAGAAAGTTATTTGCAGCAGTTCTTTGTGCATCTATGGTAGCCGGAACATTAGTGGTTCCTACCGCTGTACACGCAGAAGAGAGTAAAGGACTCATCGGTGTTGCAATGCCTACCCAGGATCTCCAGAGATGGAATCAGGACGGCGAGAACATGAAGAAGGAACTGGAAGAAAAAGGATACGAAGTAGACCTTCAGTATGCCGGCAACGATGTTGCTACCCAGGTTTCCCAGATTGAAAATATGATCGCAAACGGAGACCAGCTTTTAGTTATCGCTTCCATCGAGGGCGACTCTCTTGGAACAGTTCTTGCACAGGCAAAAGAAAATGACATTCCGGTTATCGCTTATGACCGTTTGATCATGAACACAGATGCAGTTTCCTATTATGCAACATTTGACAATTACCTGGTTGGAAAGACACAGGGTGAATATATCGTAGATGCTCTGGATCTGGAAAACACAGACGGACCTTATAACATTGAGTTTGTAACAGGTGATCCTGGTGATAACAACGTAAACTTCTTCTTCGGCGGCGCTATGGATGTACTTCAGCCATATATTGACGAAGGCAAACTGGTAGTTCCTTCCGGACAGATGACAAAAGACGAAGTTGCAACTGCAAACTGGGCAACAGAGACTGCACAGGCAAGATTTGAAAACATTCTTTCTTCCTACTATGCAGACGGAACAAATCTTGACGCCGTACTTGCTTCCAACGACTCTACCGCTCTTGGTGTAGCAAACGCTCTTGCAGCAAACTACACAGGCGAATACCCGATCATTACTGGTCAGGACTGTGATATTGCAAATATGCCGAACATCATCGACGGCAAGCAGGCAATGTCCGTATTTAAAGATACACGTACATTGGCTTCCAAGGTTGTTGAGATGGTTGACGCTATTATGACAGGCGGAGAAGCTCCGGTTAACGATACAGAAACCTACGACAACGGAACAGGCGTTATCCCGTCCTACCTTTGCGAGCCGGTTGCTGTAACAGCTGACAACTATAAAGAACTGCTGATCGATTCCGGATACTATACAGAGGATCAGTTTGAATAAGTAAAAGCAGGAGTAAAATCTCAGAAATTCAGCAACGCTTATCTTACAGGCGGGCCAGCGCGCCCGCCTGTTGATTTTGAACGTGACATAACATAAAAAGTTTGGAGGGAGAAATTTTGGCAAAGATACTGTTGGAAATGAAGAATATCACCAAAACATTCCCCGG
>CALIZJ010000216.1 GCA_938028845.1 uncultured Blautia sp. | reverse complement strand
TTTCATATTTTGTCAAGATACGGATGATTACCTACTTACGCAGACTCGGCAAAAGCCTGTAGGAAAAATCCTACCCACTGTTCAAAATTACCGGTGCGCCTGACTTCTGTCATACGATCGTAATATTCGACGCGGTTCATTTTCAGGTAATAGGAAATATACAGTGCTGGTGTGGTAAGGATACCTTTTTCCATCAGGAACAGTGTGATGAGCAGTCTCCCGACACGTCCGTTGCCATCGAGGAAAGGATGGATCGTTTCAAACTGGTAATGGATGAGGGCGGCTTGGATCAGGGGGTCGACAGTGCTGTCGCTGTTGATATATTTTTCAAGATCGGACATTGCTGTTTGCATGTCTGAGGGATTTGGAGGGATATATCGGGCATTTTTGATTGTACTGCCCTGACCGCCGATCCAATTTTGCGAATACCGAAATTCTCCGGGACTCTTTTCCTGCCCACGGACGCCTTCCATAAGAACGGCATGGGTTTCCTTGATCAGGCGATTGCATAAAGGGAGATCATGAAGCCTGTTTATGGCAAATTCCGTGGCGCGGATATAGTTGATAACATCCGCCACATCTCGATTGGCGTTCTTATCAAGGAGTGGATCCAGGACATCATCTAAGGTACACTGTGTTCCTTCAATTTGAGATGACAGAAGGGCTTCCTTGCGAACGTACATGGATACAAATAGATCCATGTTAGGGATACGTCCTGCCAAACCTTCCAAGACAGCGATTTTCCTGTTTGCTTCCACGAGGACTGAGATAAGATGGTTTTCCAGTTCAATATCGGGAACCGGAGGAAGGGGAGCGGGCTGAAAGGACTGATAAGCCATATCACCAGATAAATTTTTGATAAACGTTCCTGCACGATTCTGCATGAGCGTCTCCTTTCCTCCGCTAAAAAGCGGAACTTGAAATTGCTAAGGTTATTATACTGCAGAAATTTCAAGAAATCAAGTATTTGTGAAATGTGACTTGGTGACAAATTTCAACAAAATGCATTTCGATGAAATTTCTCAATCAAAAACGTGGAATCAATTTCAACTTACGGCTTCTTCCGCTTACGGAAGGAGCTATTTTTATACAGCAGAAAGATTCCTGTATACTTTAAATAGGTCAAGAGATTGACGAAAAAATACCTTAAGTAAATTTAGATTATTACTGACCAGCCAGTTGGTAAAATCTAAAAGTACAAGAGGTATCTAAGATGAATGTTAAAGGCACAAAGAAGAAAAATCAAGTGGTAACTGCCCTAATATATTCTGAATCCAACGCCATTCTTGACTGTCCACCAGCTTCATGATAAAGTGAAAACATAATAGATATTTTTACAGTTTTGCAATCTTTTGGAGCGATTAAGAGGAGCTAGGGCTGTTGTCTATCGGCGTGTTTCATGCCGCTGAGACTCGAAAGGAGTGTGGGGAAGTTTCCTGTGATCTCCATCAGCCTGAAAAGTGTGAATAGTTTAAAATATGAAGCGGCAGCCTGCGCAGAGGCGTTAAACCAGATCGAGAAGAGAAACTATGTAGAAGTACTAAAGCGCCGCAGTGTAAAGAAAATTTTGATATACGCCATGGCTTTTTTCGAGAAAGAAAGCATGGTCCTAATGGCGTGAAATCGTCAGTCTGGTTTTCTGTCATAAAAACGATAAAAAATAATTAAACGAAAGGTAAAACACAAGTATGGAAAAAGAAAAAATAACCCTAAACAACAAAACCATTCTGGTAACCGGTTCTCCCGGGTTTATCGGGGCAAATCTGGTATTGCGCCTGCTTAAGGAGCTTTCTGCAGGGCACATACTTTCCCTTGACAACATGAACGATTATTACGACCCGGCGCTCAAGGAGTACCGCCTTTCCCTTATAGAAAAGGCGGCAGCAGGTTCGCCTGTAAAACATACTTTTATAAAAGGAGACTTAGCGGACAAGGCTTTGATCGACCAGGTGTTTCAAACCTACCAGCCGGATATCGTAGTGAATCTGGCGGCCCAGGCAGGAGTCCGCTACAGCATTACAAATCCGGACGCGTATATCAGTTCCAATCTTCTGGGCTTTTACAATATCCTGGAGGCCTGCCGTCATTCTTACGGGGAAGGAAAAAAGGGAGTGGAGCATCTTGTCTATGCGTCCAGTTCCTCTGTATATGGAGGAAATAAGAAGGTGCCTTTTAGTACAGAGGATCGGGTGGACAATCCGGTGTCTTTGTATGCAGCTACGAAAAAAAGCAATGAACTTATGGCTCACGCTTATTCAAAGCTTTATAATATCCCGTCTACAGGTCTGCGGTTTTTTACTGTATATGGACCGGCGGGCCGCCCGGATATGGCGTACTTTGGTTTTACCAATAAACTCCTGAAAGGGGAAACTATACAGATTTTTAATTATGGAAACTGCAAACGGGATTTTACTTATGTGGATGATATCGTAGAAGGTGTTTTTCGTGTGATGCAGGGTGCTCCAATGCGTACAAAAGGGGAGGACGGACTTCCTGTACCGCCCTATGCAGTTTACAATATCGGCGGAGGGCAGCCGGAGAACCTGATGGATTTTGTGACGATCTTATCAGAAGAACTGGTGAGGGCGAAGGTGCTGCCACAGGACTTTGACTTTGAAGCCCACAGGGAGCTTGTTGCCATGCAGCCTGGCGACGTGCCGGTGACTTATGCGGACAGCGAAGGATTGGAACGGGATTATGGTTTTACGCCCAAGATTGATCTGCGTACAGGTCTGCGGGCTTTTGCTCAGTGGTATCATGCGTATTACCAGGTATAAAGAAAGGTATCTGTGATGGCAGGTCTTGAAATCTTTATAAAGCAAAAAGGGGCGGCAGGGATTATCCTGCCGCCTCTGTCTTCTAATCTCTTTGAAACAGGTCACGTGTGTAGACCTTTTCTTTTACATCGTCCAGGCTGCTGTCGTAGCGGTTGGCAATGATACAGCCGGAACGCTTCTTAAATTCCTTTAAATTATTGATGACTTTGCTTCCGAAAAAAGTAGAACCATTTTCCAATGTGGGCTCATAGATAATGACAGTGGCTCCTTTTGCCTTGATCCGTTTCATAACGCCCTGGATGCTGCTCTGACGGAAATTATCGGAGTTGCTTTTCATAGTCAAACGGTAAACGCCTACCACTACCTGGTCGGATGCAGCTTCTTTTACCGCGCTGTAATCTTCGCTTGCTTCATAAGCTCCGGCGATTTCCAAAACCCGGTCGGCAATAAAATCTTTCCTTGTGCGGTTGCTCTCAACAATAGCTTCGATGAGATTTTCCGGGACATCCTGGAAATTTGCCAGGAGCTGCTTGGTATCTTTCGGCAGGCAGTATCCCCCATAACCAAAGGAAGGATTGTTATAATGGGTTCCGATACGGGGATCCAGACATACGCCGTCTATGATCTCCTGTGTATTTAAGCCTTTTGTCTCTGCATAGGTATCCAGTTCATTGAAGTAAGAGACGCGCAGTGCCAGATAAGTATTGGCAAATAATTTTACTGCTTCTGCTTCGGTGAATCCCATGAAAAGGGTATCGATGTTTTCTTTTAAAGCGCCTTGCTGTAAAAGAGCGGCGAATTGTTCGGCAGCATGGCGGCTGTTTTCGTCACAGCCTACAATGATGCGGCTGGGATAAAGATTGTCATATAAGGCTTTGGATTCACGGAGAAATTCAGGGCTGAAAAGAATCCGGTCGGTATGGTATTTTTGGCGTATAGAAGCTGTGTATCCTACGGGTATGGTGGATTTAATGATCATAATACAATGGTCGTTTACACTCATGACCAGTTCTATTACAGATTCTACTGCGGAAGTATCGAAAAAGTTCTTTTTGCTGTCATAGTTGGTGGGCGCTGCAATGATTACGAAATCTGCGTCTTTATAGGCGGCTGCTCCGTCCGTGGTAGCTGTAAGAGAAAGCTCTTTTTCTGCAAGATATTTTTCAATATACTCGTCCTGGATCGGACTGATACGCCGATTTATCTTTTCCGCCTTTTCCGGGACAATATCTACAGCAGTAACCGGATTGTGCTGGGAGAGCAAAACAGCAAGGGAGAGTCCCACATAGCCGGTTCCTGCTACTGCAATGCGGTATGTACGGTCTGTCTTAAAAGAAGCAGAAGCGTTTTTTTTAGGCAGGAACATGTCCGTTACTTCGAAATCCAGGACTTCCCCTAATTTTTCAAGCTGCTCGATGGATGGTGTATAATCCTGTTTTTCCAGACGGCTTAACATACCACGATTGATGCCGGTGAGACCGGCAAGCTGCTGCTGGGTGATTTTTTTCTTTTTCCGGTTAGTTACGACAGTGGAAGCCAGAAGTTTGAGAGATAGTTTTTTCATTTTAAAAAGCTCCTTTGCAAATGTCATTTAAAATGACAAAATATAATTTGCATATCGAAATGCAAATAGAATTTAATGCATTTTTTAAAGATTATCACAAGAAAGTTATGTGGTCAATAGAAAATAGAAATGTTGTTTTAAATGACATTTTGGCGGCAATTAGAAAAATCTATGAGAGAAGTAAAAATTTACTTTATGACTTTTTGGAACATATTTGATTAGCCTTTACTACATCTATGACATAAATGTAGTAATGTAGCTGCAGTTCTTATGAAAAAAAGTTTAATGGCTTTTCGGAAATTGTACAAAGAGCTTTTGAAGAAAATGATGAGAATTTTAAATATAAGCAGAGAAAAATACATAAACACTATAGATTATGCATATTTTCAAATAAGTTTTAAGAAGAGAGAAGGATAGCTAAGAATTTCGAAAAATAAAAACTGATACATAATGGCAATATAGATAACCATTTGTATCAGTTTCTCATCGGGGCAACAGGATTTGAACCTGCGACCTCACGGCCCCCAGCCGTGCGCGCT
>CALIZJ010000215.1 GCA_938028845.1 uncultured Blautia sp. | reverse complement strand
TTCAGCGAGGATGAACAAAAAGCTGCCGAAGAACTGAAAGAGCTGGAAGAACACTCTATTTTACTATGGGAAAAGAGAGAAAAGAATGCAGAGAAAGATGCAGTAAAAGAGACATCCCAAAGGGAAGGAGAGCCAGTCCGGTTTTATCAGGGAACAAGAAATGTTTCCACCTTTTCCGGAAGAAAGTGGACTCCGCCCAAAGGATCGTATGCAGATGAAAACGGAGTGGTGTATGACCAATCAGGAACGGTTATCGGGGTGAATGAGAAATTTAGTCCGGATGGAAATGGGGTGGGGTAAGGAGAAAAGAAACGTTGACACAATAGACAGAACCAGATACAATCTTCTAAAAAACGGAGTGGAAGATAACTTCCAAATCTGCCATTAATGGCGCAGTCATTGTACCCTGAGTGGAAAGTGCGTCAGAAGGAGGTAAGGATGAAAACATTTAATTACGATCTGGTAAAAGATCCACAGTATTTTCGCGATGGCAGGCTGGACGCTCATTCAGACCATCTGTATTATCGGTCAGAGGAAGAATGGGAGGAGGGCAGCTCCTTGTTTCGTCATAGCCTGAATGGAGTCTGGAAATTCCATTATGCACGTAATTATAAGCAGACGATAAAGGGATTCGAGCAGGCAGGGTATTCCTGTAAAGAATGGGCGGATATTTACGTGCCGGCACATATTCAGCTGGAAGGGTATGATGCGCCCCAGTATGTGAATGTACAGTATCCCTGGGAAGGGCATGAAGAGATTTATCCCGGAGAAATACCAGAACGGTTTAATCCTGTGGCAAGCTATGCAAAATACTTTGCCGTTCCGGAATTTATGCAGGGAAAGCGGATATTTGTATCTTTTCAGGGAGTGGAAAGCGCGTTTGCCCTGTGGCTGAACGGAAACTTTATTGGGTATAGTGAAGATTCCTTTACCCCTTCTGAATTTGAACTGACAGAGTATATAAAGGACGGGGAAAATAAACTGTGTGCGCAGGTGTATAAATGGAGCAGCGGCAGTTGGTGCGAGGATCAGGATTTCTTTCGGTTTTCCGGAATTTACCGGGATGTCTATCTTTATACTGTGCCGGATGTTCACGTGTATGATCTGCAGATTCGTGCAATTCCAGATGAGACGCTGGAAAAAGCGGCTTTTGAACTGCAGGCAAAAGTATGGGGAAAGGGAAAAGGAAGAATAACCCTTTCTCTGGATGGAAGAACGTTATTAGAGGCCCAGGAATCCCTTCAGGGAGAAAGCAGATTTTCCTGGGAGATACCCGCTCCTGTACTTTGGAGCGGAGAGAATCCGAAGTTATACGATCTGCAGCTGGAAGTTTACGATGAGTCTGGTGTGTTACAGGAAATCCTGCCGCAGAAAGTGGGCTTTCGCAGATTTGAAATGAAAGACGGACTGATGCTATTAAATGGAAAACGTATTGTATTTAAAGGTGTAAACCGGCATGAATTTAGCTCTGTTACAGGAAGGAACGTATCGGAGGAAGAACTGTGCCGGGATCTTTCCCTTATGAAACAAAATAATATCAATGCCATCCGCACTTCCCATTATCCAAACAGTTCACTTCTGTATCAGCTATGCGACGAATATGGAATTTACCTGATGGATGAGACAAATCTGGAAACCCACGGCACCTGGGATAAAGCGGCGGCTTTGGGAGATTACACCCAGGTACTTCCTCACGATAAACCAGAGTGGCTGGACATGCTGCTTGACAGGGCAAATTCCATGTACCAGAGGGATAAAAACCATGCGTCAATCCTGATCTGGTCCTGTGGAAACGAGTCTTTTGGAGGAAAAGATATCTTTGAGATGTCACAGTTTTTCCGTAAGGCAGATTCCACCCGTCTGGTCCATTATGAGGGGGTATTCCATGACAGGCGGTACAATGACACAAGTGATATGGAAAGCCAGATGTACCCGTCTGTAGAAAAAATTAAGGAATTTCTTTCCAAGGACGGCAGTAAACCTTTCCTATGCTGTGAATATGCACATGCTATGGGGAATTCCTGTGGGGCAATGCACAAGTATACAGATCTCACAGACACAGAACCAAGATATCAGGGCGGCTTTATCTGGGATTATATTGACCAGTCTCTTTCTAAAAAAGACCGTTATGGAAAAGAATTTCAGGCTTACGGCGGCGATTTTAAAGACCGGCCTACGGATTATAATTTCAGTGGAAACGGTATTGTATACGGCGAAGAGCGAAAAGCTTCTCCTAAAATGCAGGAAGTAAAATTTAATTACCAGAACATTACAGCAGAGGTAGGAGAAGAGGACGTAAGGATCATCAATAAAAATCTTTTTACCAATACCAATGCCTATATGTGTCTGGTGACGGTTGCAAAGGATGGAAAAATAATCCGTAAAGGTGAATTAAAGACAGAGGTAGAACCTTTAAAGGAAAAAATCTATCCGCTGCCATTTGAAAAAGAAAAGCTTCCCGGAGAGTACATAGTTACGGTTTCTTTTCATTTAAAAGAAGAAAAAATATGGGCTCCTATAGGACATGAGGTGGCTTTTGGACAGTTTGTATATCAGGTGAAGAGACAAAAACAAATCTGCGAGAAAGAAATCCAGGTGGTTAAAAGTCTGCATAATATCGGGGTTAGGGGAGAAGACTTTGAAGTGATTTTTTCTATCAGCGGAGGAGGTCTGATTTCCTATAGATATGCAGGCAGAGAAATGCTTGAGACAATGCCAAAACCAAACTTCTGGCGGGCGCCTACGGATAATGACAAGGGAAATCTGATGCCTATGGGCTATGCCCAGTGGAAAATAGCCAGCTTATATTTATCCCATAAAAAATATGAAAAAGGAGGATATGATCCCGGGGAGGAGCCTAAGATCGAGAGAAAGAAGAATACAGTAAAACTAACCTTTACGTATTATATGCCTACTGTACCTGCAGGCAAATGTTTCCTTTCTTATGAGGTGTTTGGAGACGGAAGGATAAAGACCACGCTTACCTATGACTCAACGGAAGGTCTTAGGGATATGCCTGAGTTCGGAGTACTCTTTAAACTTTCCGCAGATTATGACCGGATAAAATGGTATGGACTGGGTCCGCAAGAGACATATTGGGACAGAAAAAGAGGGGCAAAGCTTGGAGTTTATAGCAATCTGGTACAAGAAAATATGGCAAAATATCTGGTACCTCAGGAATGCGGAGCCAAAGAAGAAGTGCGCTGGGCCAAGGTGACTGACAGAAAAGGACGGGGTATGCTCTTTGAAATGGATGAGGACAACGGCCCTATGATGTTCTCCGCCTTGCCGTACACGCCTCATGAGCTGGAAAATGCCATGCATCTTTACGAACTTCCTGCTGTACATTATACGGTCATCCGTGCGGCAAAGGCGCAGATGGGTGTAGGAGGAGACGACAGCTGGGGTGCTTGTACCCATCCGGAATATTTATTGCCAAAGGACGGCAGAATAGAATTTTCTTTTTCCTTTAAGGGAATATAAGAATTTAAAATAATTTGAAACTTTTTTTTACTCAATTCCATCTAATAAGTGTAAAGCAAAAAGAGCTTTCGTTCATTCGAATGACATGCCTGTGAAAAACAGGAGAAATCAACGTTGACAAAAGACAGGAGGAGAGGTCATTGAAACATCTAGTAAAACAGTCCATTGCGGGTGACGCGGATGCTTTCCTTGAGCTGATGGAAAAAAATACACTTGCTATGTATAAGGTTGCACGTGGGATATTAGGAAACGATGAGGACGTGGCAGACGCTATTCAGGATACGATCCTGACCTGCTTCGAAAAGATCCATACATTAAAACAACCACAATATTTTAAAACATGGATGATCCGGATCTTGATCAATGAATGCAATAAGATCCTTCGCCATTATCGAAGCATCCAGGTGCAGGATAATATGCCGGATGTGCCCGGCCAGGACGGATCGCTGGCAGAGCTTGAATTTAAGGAAATGCTCAGTCTTGTAGAGGAAAAATACAGAATTGTTTTGATCTTATACTATGTAGAGGGATTTAAGATTTCAGATATCGCATCTATTTTAGAATTAAATGAGAATACGGTAAAGTCCAGATTAAAAAGGGCAAGAGAACAGATCCGGGCAGAGTATTCTAAGGAGGATTCTATAATAGAGATTGCGGCGAAAAAGAGAGGAATGATCTTATGAGTAAAAAAATAAAGTTTCATACAGTAAGACATGCAGATACAGAGGCGAAGATCCAGCAGACATTGAATGCAGAATTTGCACTCCCCAAGGCAGTGCTAGAGGCAAAAGAGCAGGCCTTTCAGCAGATCCGACAGGGGAAAGCCCTGGAAGAATCCGGCGGCATTTCCCATACTAAGGCTAAAAAGAGAAAAACAATAAGTAAAGTTTATAAAATAGCAGGCTGTACCGCAGCAGCGGCAGCAGTTTTTTCCGCAGTCTGCATCACGAATCCTGCCTGGGCAAGCAATATTCCATTGATTGGAAATATCTTTGAAGAGTTAGGAAACTCTCTGGGCTTTTCCGGAGATTACAGCGAATACGCAAAGCCTTTACAGGACGCACCAAAGGAGGAGAGCAAGGAAGCAGGAAGTGCGCAAGACAATGCTTCTACAGCAGACGGAGAGCAGGATCCAAAAGGCACGGACACGGCTTTTCGTAAAACAGTGGACGGCGTGACCGTTACCTTATCCGAGGTCTATTGTAATGACGCGGCATTGTATCTCTCGCTTCTGGTAGAATCAGAAGAACCGATACCAGATACTATGATGTTTCAGGACAAGGTGCCTGAGATCAAGCTGGAAAATTCAGATATGATATTAAGCTATAATCCGGATTATACTCTTTTAAACGCATATCTGGACGGGAAAATGATAGATGAAAATACCTATGCCGGAGTATTGCGGGTGGATATGAAAGATACAAGCATCAATGAGGCTGGCCAGAGCGCCTATTATGAAGCAAGGGATGCTTTCCTTTCAGAAATGGGGATCGACATGGAAAAGGTAGAGAGCGGAGAGATATCCGTTGACGATATTGCTCAGCAGCTAGGACTGGAAGAATTTTCAGATGAAGCTATCAAAGAGATGGGAGGACCAGATATGGCGGAATATGCACAGCCTCTGGAGATTCCCGAGAAATTTACGGTGGATTTATCTATCGGAGCGATTGTGGGCACACTTCCCCAGGAGATGGATACCACACCGGAAATGCCCCAGGAACTTGTGGACGAGTATAACCAGGCAATGGCGGAGAAAGGGCTGGACCCGGACAATTATGAGAATTTCACAGAAGAAGAAATGGAGATCGAGCATCAGCTTTATACAGAAATGTGGAACAAATATGTGGAAATGTATCCGGAGACGGCCAATGAGGAGAATTCTTATAATACCTGGAAGTATACCGGGGACTGGGATTTTTCCTTCCAGGTGGAAAAAGATCACACGAAGACGGTTACAAAAGAAGTGGATCTACTGGATGAAGAAGGAAATGGAATCCTGTCTGTTACCCGCACACCTTTTGAGATCACTTTAGAAACGAAAGATCCGGAAGCAAAATATTGTGCAGTGGTCTTGGATGCAGATGGCGATCTGATGGAGGGGGCAAGATTCGGAGGTTATGCGGATGTCCTGGCCATTCAGGATCGTGATGTTTCACCAATATATGTTTACCTTTGTGATTACAACGAATATATGGACGAATTAAAAGGATATTACTGGTCTGATGATTACGAGGAAAAGAAAAAGACGAAGACCTTTAAAGAGCTTTTGGATGAGCGGGCGGTTCTGCACACAGAAGTAGTGTTTGACGAAGAAGAACAGTAAAAGGCGTGTAGGAAAAAGAATATAGGGTGGAAGGGATATTCCTTCCGGTAAGATGAGAAAGCATTCCCGTGTGAAGTGGCGAGGTATAATTTGGCACTTCGGCGGGGGTGCTTTTTTTATTAAAAGAATCCTTACCCTTTTAAAAAGGCAATCCCTTTCATCATTATATTCTCCGCAATACAAGCCAATTCTTCCGGGCTGCTGGTCATGCCGTCGTGGAGCCATTTTTCCAAGATTCCGATGCAGCCGGCGCTGACAAAGGTATAGTAATATTCAATCTGCTTTGGAGTGGCATCTGTAAAATATTTTACGTAGCACTCCATACATTTTTCGCGCCCAATGGCAAGG
>CALIZJ010000214.1 GCA_938028845.1 uncultured Blautia sp. | reverse complement strand
CTTTCTATCCTGCCGCTGATCCGTGCGGCGTTCTACATATTACCAGACAGAAACGAGGATAATCTGTTAAAAAATTCCTTGTTTTGATATGGCTCTTTTATGCACTAAAAGCAGAGGACAAATATCTACATAAAAGAGCTTTTACTTCTCATAGCCGCAATGGTCTGACAGCCTTTGCGGTTTTTCTTTTGTCGCTTTTTGTCAAGAGACAGGATAAGCCCGCTTCTGGCGTTGGGTGTCGCTCACCGCCTGCCAATCTGGATTTTCAAAAAAATTCAGATTGGAGGTAAAGAACAGTGGCATACAACCACGGAAAGGCAGAGCGCAGATGGCGGCTCTGGAAAGAGAAAGAAGAAAAGATTTTACGGGAGTGCGGCGTTGATGAAGAAACGATTGAGGAAATCCGCACTTTTGATAGAGAAGAATTTAATTCCGACAGACGGTTTTACACACGCCTGAATGATGTTGGGGAATACATAGCGGAAATTGCCATGCAGGAGCCGCCTATGGAGGTCAACACAGTCTGGGATATGCTGAATGAAATCGAGGACGAAAACCTATACCGTGCATTGCTTACGGTGGACAAGCGTACCCTGCAAATTGTCCTGCTGAAAATGCAGGGATATTCCCTAAAGGAGATTGCGCCGATGGTTGATTTATCGGCGGGCGCTGTCTATGCGAGGTTAGACCATCTGCGGAAAAAGCTGAGAAAACTCTTATAGTATCTAAAGCCTTGCTGTTTCCTACGGGCTACTGGGTGAGAGGACAATCCCTCTCACCCATTTTTTGGCAGGAGGACAAGGCAATGGCGATACCTAAACGGTCATACTGGCTTCGGGAAGTAGTGACAGAGGCAGGAACAAGCTATCATATCAGTTTTCGTGACGGGCAGGGAAAAATCCAAAAGCTGTGCGTATCCTATGACTTCTATATGGCGTTTCGGAGACTGGAACTTTACGAACGGAAAATTGAGGGTTGGGATTACCGTCACAGGGAGTTTTCGGAAATTATGGAGGAAACTCTGAACTGGCGGGCGGTAAGACAGCCTAAAAGCATTGAGGAGGTTATTCTTGAGGAAGAACGGGCAGAACTGCTCCAGAGGATTATCAGCAAGCTGCCAGAAATGCAAAGGCGGCGTTTCCTGCTCCACTATGAGTATGAAATGACTTATAAAGAGATAGGGAAAATCGAGCATTGCAGCCAACAATCCGTAGGTCGTGCTGTAACTGCCGCCAGAGAAAAGATAAAGGCGGAGATGAAGAAATACCTAAACGCATGACCGTTAAGCATACCCTTATATCTTTGGATATGAGGGTATTTGCTTTGTGTTCTCTAATGGAACTTCACAGAAGTACGGAAGCCAGATCTGCATCAGCGGAGGCTTCAATTCCAATGGCCGTCCGGCCAGGCCGGAGGCCACCGACGAAGAGGTCCGCACAGAGGTGTGGCGCTGTATGGATGAGTACGGAAAGTACAGAGGCTACATGTTCTTCGGCTTCCGGCTGACGAAATCACTGGATCCCCAGGTGAATCTGGCGGCTCTGATGCCCATGCTGCAGGAGGCGGAAAGCTATCGGAAGGGAATAAAACTGGACGGGCTGTTCTGAGAAAACGGACAGAAAGGACGGGTATACTTCCCCTTGCAATCCTGGAAAAATATAGTTATTACCGGGACGGCATGAGCGGGGAAGATACCCGCCCTTTTTATAAAATCAGAGGTTTAACATTTCGAGCAATTCTTCTGTCAGCTCTTTTCCGTTCAGAATTGCATATTTCGTTGCCCCTGCATGTTCATAGCAGAAATTGTCCTTGCCTAAGACGATGTGCAAAGCCTTGCGGTTATGGACGCAGTTGATTTCCAGTACGACATCAGCCATGAGATAACGTCCTGTTGGCCAGGGAGTGGCAGCACATTCATAGGAAGAAAGTACCTTGCCCAGCTCCTGGGCATCTGTCTCATGTGTGACATCTTTTCCGGCCGGAGTATAGTATGGAGTTGCATTTTCGTAATAAAATATGCTTCCTATTTGAAAAGTTTCCAGATCATGTATGAGCGGCCGTGGCCGGAAAAACCATACAAAAAAGATTATACAGGCGGCCGCGATACAACCGGCCGCCAGCCATATTTTTCTGCGGCGCATAAAAATCCCCCCTTTTCATTTGTAGTATC
>CALIZJ010000213.1 GCA_938028845.1 uncultured Blautia sp. | reverse complement strand
TATATAATAAATGTTCGACAGATTAGTTTTGATAATTTTACAATAGAAAAATATAGGAGATTGATGATATGAGTAAAATCAGGACAAGATTTGCACCCAGCCCTACAGGAAGGATGCACGTAGGAAATTTAAGGACTGCGCTGTATGCGTATTTGATCGCTAAGCACGAAGGCGGAGATTTTATCCTCCGTATTGAAGATACAGACCAGGAGCGTTACATGGAGGGCGCGGTAGACATTATTTACCGCACGCTGAAAGCAACAGGGCTTCTTCATGATGAAGGTCCGGACAAGGACGGCGGCGTAGGTCCCTATGTACAGAGTGAGCGCCAGGCATCCGGCGTTTATCTGGAATATGCAAAGAAGCTGATAGAACAAGGGGATGCTTATTACTGCTTCTGCCAGAAAGAAGAACTGGAAGACATGAAGCGTACGGTGGCTGGAAAAGAAATCTCCATTTATGATAAAAGATGTCTGAATATCCCTAAAGAGGAGGCAGAGAGAAGGGTTGCGGCAGGGGAACCCCATGTAATCCGGTTTAACATGCCTACAGAAGGCACCACTACCTTCCATGATGTGATCTACGGGGATATTACAGTAAATAATGAGGAGCTGGAAGATCTGATCCTTATTAAATCCGACGGCTACCCTACTTATAATTTCGCAAACGTGATCGACGACCATCTTATGGGGATCACACATGTGGTAAGAGGAAATGAGTACCTGTCTTCTGCACCGAAGTATAACCGTATTTATGAGGCCTTTGGATGGGAGATCCCGGTATATGTACACTGTCCTTTGATCACCAATGAAGAACACCAAAAGCTTTCCAAACGTTCCGGACATTCCTCCTATGAGGATCTGGTAGAGCAGGGATTTTTGACAGAGGCCATTGTGAATTTTGTGGCTCTTCTTGGATGGAGCCCACAGGAAAACAGGGAGATCTTTACCTTGGAGGAGCTGGTAAAAGCCTTTGATTACCGGCATATTAACAAATCTCCTGCCGTCTTTGACATGACAAAGCTGCGCTGGATGAATGGAGAATACATTAAGAAAATGGACGCAGAGGTTTTCTATGAGAAAGCTCTTCCATATATGAAACAGGTTTTAAAAAGAGATTACGACTTTAAAAAGATCGCAGGAATGGTACAGACAAGGATCGAGGTATTTCCAGATATTCCGGAACTCATTGATTTCTTTGAGCAGGTTCCGGAGTATGACAGTTCCATGTACTGCCATAAAAAAATGAAAACTACAGAAGAGACTTCCCTTGCTGTTTTAAAAGAGGTGCTTCCCGTTTTAGAGGAGCAGGAGGATTATACAAATGATCCGCTCTATGAGAGATTAAGCGCCTTTGTAAAAGAAAAAGGATATAAGAATGGGTATGTAATGTGGCCCCTTCGTACAGCGGTATCAGGAAAACAGATGACTCCGGCAGGAGCTACGGAGATCATGGAGATTATTGGCAAGGAAGAAACGATCAGCCGGATCAAGACAGCAATCGAAAAATTGGAAGGATAAAGTTTGGAAGAAATCTTCCAAATCTGCTTAGATGGCGCAGCAATGTGCCAAAATGAGGAAACTATGAAAAGAAATCCATCTCAAAAAAGAGCGATCGCTCACCTGTCAGGGCCTATGATGGTCCTGGCAGGCCCCGGTTCGGGGAAAACTTCCGTAATCGTAGAGAGAACTGCATACATGACAGGCAAGGGGAAGATACCGCCTTCCTCTATTTTAGTTGTGACTTTTTCCAGGGCGGCAGCCAGAGAGATGAAGGAGCGGTTTCTGAAATTTACGGAAATGGAGAGCACACCTGTGACTTTTGGTACTTTTCACGGGGTGTTTTATGGAATCTTAAAGCAGGCGTATCATCTTGGGGCTGGAAATATCCTCTCTGAGGAAGAAAAATATGCAATGCTCCATGAGCTTGCCTTAAACCACGGGGGAGAACTCTGTGAGGAGGGGGATTTCTGTGATGAGCTGATAAAAGAGATCAGTGTGGTGAAGGGAAACAGGATCTCTTTGGAACATTATTATTCTACAAGCTGCCCGGACGAGGTGTTCCGGGTTATTTACAGAGAGTATAACAGACTTTGCAGGGAAAAGAGAAAGCTGGATTTTGATGATATGCTTTTATACTGCTACGAGCTTTTTACCCAGCGGAAAGATATATTAGCTGCCTGGCAGAAAAAGTTCCAGTATATTCTGGTGGATGAATTTCAGGATATTAACCAGCTTCAGTATGATATTGTCAAGCTTTTGTCGGCGCCGTTAAATAATCTGTTTATTGTTGGGGATGATGACCAGTCCATCTATCATTTCCGGGGGGCGCGCCCGGAGATCATGCTGAATTTTACAAAGGATTATCCTGAGGCAGAGACGGTACTCCTAAATGTAAACTACCGCTGCAGCGGAAATATCCTGGAAAGAGCCATGGCGGTGATCGGACATAACGAGAAGCGTTTTAAAAAGGATCTTTCCACGCCAAACGAAAAAGGAGCGCCGGTCCTCTGCCAGGAGTATCAAAATCCACGGGAAGAATATCTGACCGTTGTCCGGACTTTGAAAAAACGTCTGGAAGCCGGGGAGAATCTTTCGGATACAGCCCTTCTTCTGCGGACGAACCAGGAGGCGGAAGGGCTTGTCAGCGCGTTGATGGAGTACCAGGTTCCGTTTACTATGAAAGAACAGCTTCCAAATCTTTTCCGCCATTGGATCTGTAAAAATATGCTTGCTTATCTTCGGTTTGCGGAAGGAGAGAAGAGCCGGAAGAATTTTCTGGAGATCATGAACCGTCCGAACCGGTATATTTCCAGAGACGCCCTTATGGAGAACGGGATTTCTTTTGATTCCCTTCGGGAATATTATAAGGACAGGGATTGGATGTGCGACAGGCTGACCACTATGGAAACCCATTTGAAAATATTAAAGACTCTGCCGCCTTATGCGGGAATGAATTTTATCCGTCAGGGTATGGGATACGAGGAATATCTCTGTGAGTACGCCAGCTACCGGAAAATGAAGCCGGAAGAACTTACGGAAATCCTTGACCGTCTCATGGAAAGTGCAAAGGGAATGAAGACTTTAAAGGAGTGGGAGGCATACATAGAGGATTACACACAAAGGCTTGCCCAGCAGGCGAAGAAGCAGGAGGGAAAGGCGGAAGGCGTGGTAATCTCCACCCTCCATGGAGTAAAGGGACTGGAATACGACTATGTATACATCCTGAATGTAAACGAAGGGAGTATCCCTTATAAAAAAGCAGTCCTTAAGGAAGCCCTAGAAGAGGAAAGACGGCTTTTTTATGTGGGAATGACTCGCGGAAAAAAGAAACTGACCCTGTGCTATGTAAAGCAGCAGTATGAAAAAGAACGGGAACCTTCCCGTTTTTTAGAGGAGGCAGGAGTATGAAGGCGGTTATTTATTATACAGAGATTGCCGATGGATATCACGGCAGGAATATGGAGCACATGATCGGGGAAAAATTACTGGAGGCAGGTCTTTTTAAAGAAGAGGGAAGACGGCTGGCATTTGAGCCAAGGGCAAAGGGAGAACATGGAAAGCCGTTTTTTACTCTTTTGCCTCAGGTACATTATAATATCAGTCATTCAGGCAGGTATGTGCTCTGTATTTTTGCACGGCAGGAGGTCGGCATTGATATTCAGGAGCATAAAAGTGTGAATTATGAGCGTATGCTGGGGCGTATGGTGCCGGAAGAACGGCGCAGGCAGATATTGGACTCTTCCCGGATGGAAGAAGAATTTTTCAGGGAATGGGTCCTTCGGGAAGCTTATGTTAAATGGACTGGTGAAGGGCTGTCCATGGATTTTACCAGAATTCCCATGCATCATGGCTGGCATACAGTACCGGAGTTTGCCGAAGGTTACAGTGTGGCAGTCTGGGGCGAAGAAGAAATGGAAATAAGCTGGGAGCATGTGCAGATTACCCTTTCCTAGAAGAGACGGGTGAAAAGACAGGATGGACAGACAGAGGAAACGTGAGAGGAGAACATTTATCATCAACGGCATCTTAATAGCGGCAGTGATCGGACTGGCGTATTTTGGCTATGCCTTTATTTACCGGGGAAGAACAGAGCCTCCGGTAAAGTCCCAGGTGACCAACCAGGACGGAGCGGTATATTCCCTAAGAGGCCAGATACAGATGCTGTCCTCTCAGGAAGAACTGTCTGCCTTTGCCTTTGAAGATAGAAGAGACGAGCTGGAATATGGGACTTATATTATTCCTGGTTTAAATTCTACCAGGACTCTTTTGACAGAAGAAGGTACTACGCCGGCGATCTGTACCTCCATGACGCCTCAGGGACTTGCTGTCACAGACAAGTATGTGCTCATCAGCGCATATTGTCATACAGAACAGCATAACTCTGTGATCTATGTTGTTGATAAGGAGACACATAGATTCTGTAAGGAAGTGATCCTGCCCGGAAAGCCCCATGCGGGCGGACTGGCATATGATCCGGAGCATGAAATCCTCTGGTATTCCTCAAATGAGACTGGGATCGCAGAGGCTGTCAGCATCACTATGGATGCACTGGAGGAATACGATTACGAAAACGGACACCGCCCCATTGCGGTAAACCAGGCGTGCAGCCTTTATGGAATCCTGCGGGATTCTTTTATGACTTTTTACGAAGGAAGCCTGTACGTAGGATGCTTTATGGAATATTCGGAGAGCGTGATCGCCAGATATGAAGTGGATGGGAACGGGAATCTGGTGACCAGGCTGGATGACAGCCTGGGAATGGATTTTGAGATGGCGATTCCTTTGGATTATTCAACTATTTCAGAGCAGGTGCAGGGAATGGCATTTTACCACGACAAGCTTTTGCTGTCCCATTCCTTCAGCATCCTTCCGTCCCGTCTTGTTTTTTATGAGCAGTCCAATACAAGGCTGTATGTAAATGAAAATTCAGCGGTAAAATACCGCTTTCCAGAGCGGATGGAGCAGATTGTGGTAGAAGGGGACGATTTATACGTTTTATTTGAATCGGCCGCCTATGCCTATAGGGCTTCCTCTGTGAACATAGTGGACCGGGTATTAAAACTGAGCCTGGCAAAAATGGATAACGGGTACTAAATCAGGATTGTCCACATATATTAAGTGTAGGAGGTGTTGCGGCAGATGGAGGCAGAGCAGATACAAAACCTGTTCTCAGGAAATATCCGCCAGCTTCTCATGGAAGCAGAGCTTGATTATGATAAATTATATGAAATACGCCTCCGGGTGGGGAGGCCGCTGTTTTTGACCTATGACGGCGGAGAATGTTTCTTAAAGAGGAAAGAGACGGAGCCTTACCTGGTAACAAGGGAGGATTTAAAAGAAACACTGGAGTATGTAAGCGGTTATTCTTTGTATGCTTATGAAGAAGAGGTCAGACAGGGATTTTTAAGTGTGCAGGGCGGCCACCGTGTGGGCGTCACCGGGAAAGTGATCCTAAATGGAAACCAGATCCAGGGAATGAAATATATTTCCTGCATTAATGTGCGTCTGGCTCATCAGATCAAAGGCTGCGCAGATCCGGTGATGCCATACATACAAAAAAAAGACTGGGTTGCCCATACTTTGATTATTTCTCCGCCCAGATGCGGAAAGACAACCCTTCTTCGGGATATCATCCGCCAGATCAGCAACGGAAGAGAAGGGATTCCCGGAATGACAGTGGGAGTGGTGGATGAGCGCAGTGAGCTGGCCGGCTGCTACCAGGGAGTGCCTCAGAACGACCTGGGGATCCGCACAGATATCCTGGATGGATGTCCCAAGGCAGAAGGTATGCAGATGCTGCTGCGTTCCATGTCACCGTCGGTTGTGGCTGTGGACGAGCTGGGCGGCGTAGAGGATTTTAAAGCAGTGGAATCGGTAATAAACTGCGGCTGCAAGCTGATCGCCACGGCCCATGGGAGTTCCCTGGAAGATATTGCCAGGCAGCCTCTTTTTGAGAAACTATTGGATATGCATGTATTTGAACGTTATATCCTTCTTGGCAGACAGGACCG
>CALIZJ010000212.1 GCA_938028845.1 uncultured Blautia sp. | reverse complement strand
TGTATTCTGTTCCTCATAAATATTTGCCAGCAGCTTCTGTATCTGTTTCATCATAATATTAAAACGCTCATACAGGATGGATATTTCATCGTTGGAATGGTAGGCCACAGAGATATCCAGATCGCCCAATGAAACCTTTTCCATCTGTGCGGCCAGGCGCTGTATGGGAGAAGCCACCGTCCGGCTGCATAATAGGGAAAATACAACGGACAGTAAAAACAGCAGGATACTGATCACAAATATATTGTACAGGATAGTGACGTGATCCATGGTAAGGTTTTTCAGAGGAATCATATTGACCACCGTCCAGTCGAGATCCTTATATTCCTGAGAGATAAGAAGGGTATCGGTGCCGTGGATCTTTACGATCTTTGTTCCGGCTTCTTTCAGATCCTGGATTTCCTCTCTGCGGATCCCCAGGTGCTCGTCCAGGGAACTGAAAATCCCTGAGGAGGAAGAAGAGGACAGGATCTGATTCTGCGGATCGATGATATAGAAATTTTTTGAGTCAGAATCCGGCAGATTGCTGAAGGTGGAGGAAATATTGGATTCCTTGATCAAAAGGACCAGGGCGCCAAGATATTTCGTATTGTCTATATTGGTAATGGATTTCAGCACGGCAAATACAGGTTCTCCCTGGATCTCATAGGGACCGAGGAGATGGATGGAAAGATCTGTGGGGAGCAGATCCAGGAAATCCTTACTTAAATAAGAATTCAGTTCTTCGGTATCTGTGGTGCTGCTGTGGAACCACCGGTTGTTTGTGTCCAGAAAATCCCAGGCGTAAATATTTTTATGAAGGCCGATGATCCGCTGGGCCTGGTCGATCAGTTCCGAATTCACAAAGAACTGATCCAGCTCACTTTCCGGGACGGAAGGATTCTCCTTTAAAACCTCCGCAATCCGGCTGTTTATGGATAAAGTGATGGCATAATCGGAGATATGCCCGATCTTGTCCTGAAGGGTATTGGTGATCAGGCCAAGCTGCTGCTGACTGGAAACAGAAGCCCGCTTGATCATGACCTTTTTCGAGGACTGATAAAAGGCCACGGATGTGGCCGCCAGGATCAGCAGGCTTAAGCACAGGTAGGTGATCAGCAGCCTTTTTTTCAGTGACAGTTTTAAAAAACGCTGATAAATATTGAGCACTAATCGTTTCATATTACAGGATCCTTTCTGGTTGCTTCTTGAATTTATATTATAATTTTTCTCAGCCATTTACAACAATTTACCGAAGAAGGCGAAAATAATCCATGCGCGGATAAAATTATCCCTGTATTTTCGGATTTAAGTTGCTTATAATAAGGCCATCGATAAGAGAAACACCATGTTTCTCATTTTCCCGGGAAAGAAAAAGAAAGGAGAAAGCAAAATGAAAATTAAAAAGTGGATCGCAGCCGGACTGATGGCTGCACTCAGTGTTACCATGCTGAATGTGCCCTGTGTATATGCGGAAGAAAGCGAAGAGCCCCTGGTGATCAATTACATAAGCTCCAGATCGGAGAACGATGCTGCGCTTCAGGCGTTAAAACAGGTGGCGGAAGAGTATAAAGCAGAGCATCCGGGATTTGAATTCAACGTGGAATCCATAGGCGACCGTGAAACCTATCTTCAGAAGATAAAGATCCTGGCATCCAGCGACGAACTTCCGGACTGGTTTGACGCGGACCCGGAAGCCTTCTTTGAGGGCCTCTGCAAAAAGGGACTGATCTACAGCATCGACGATCTTTATGACGAGCTGGGAATCAAAGATAAATTCTTTAACATTGCTCTGGAGTATCCGAAGCTGAGCGACGGAAGCAATTACCTGATGACCTGGCAGGGCAACGTGGAATATTTTTGGTACCATAAGGATATGTTTGAAGAGGCCGGGATCACAGAGACACCAAAAACATTAGACGATCTGCTGGATGTATGCCAGAAGCTTCAGGATGCCGGGATGACGCCGATCTCTGCAGGAAACTACGACATGGTCATGAGATATCCTGCTTTTAAAGCATTCCGCCTGGAAGGAAACGACTTTATAGACAAGGCAAGAACAGGCGAGAAGAAATTCAACTCCGACACAGGAATCAAGACCGCTCAGTACGCACAGGATATCATGCAGTACTTCAGCGAAGGATGGACAAGCTCTGACGCTACCGCGCAGATGGAACTGTTCCTGAACAGAGGAGCCGCAATGCTGTACACCGGTTCCTGGGATACCTTGGATCTTGCGGACGAAAGCGGAGAATTGAAAGACGACATCTCTATGTTTAAGCTTCCTATCGATACAGAAGGAACGGCTACAGGAGAGAATGACTACTATGCAAACTGCGGTATCGGAACTGCCATCAGAGTGGACGCCATGAACGACCAGATGAAAGATTTCATCAGCTATGTATGGGATAATTTTGCAGACACGGCAATGTACGACTACAATATGCTGCCGTCTATGATGCCAAGTGATCCGGAAAGCCTTCCAGAGCTTACACAGCAGATCCTTTCAGACCTGGACAACTGCGGAACCTTCGCACAGTGCTGGGATGTACGCCTGGATCCGTCTACCAATGAGGTTTACAGAAAGGAACTGGCAAGCCTGGGACTGAAAGAGCAGACCCCGGAAGAATTCTGCCAGCATATGGACGAAGCTGTAGAACAGTACGCTTCAGATTATTTTGAAACAGAGTAATTATGAAGAGGCAGGGTTTGCAGTAACATGCAGCCCTGCGTTTTTATATAAGGATTCGGAGGTAATAAGAAATGAAGCCAAAAAATAAGATCCAGCCTCTGATGTTTGTCCTGCCGGCGCTGATCGTTTATATCTTGACTGTGATCGTACCCATCCTGTGGTCTATGGGGTACAGCTTTTTTTCCTGGAACGGCATCAGTGATATGAAATTTGTAGGCCTGGAAAACTACATTCGTATGTTCCAGGACAATACCTTTCTGACGGCAATTGTAAACAATCTTAAATTCGTGTTGATCGGAAGTATTTTCCAGATCACGGTAGGGCTTTTGCTGGCGATCCTCCTGGAACATATCACAAGGGGGAAAAATGTGATGCGGGTAATCTATTTCGTTCCCTGTATCATTTCTTCCATGGCGATCTGCCAGATATTCTCCAAGATGCTTTCCGCCCAGCCTCAGGGCCTGGTATGTTATATCATGGAAAAGATCGGGATGGAACCGATCGCTCTGCTTGCAAATTCAAAAACCGCTCTCCTTACGATCACATTGATCGATGGATATAAATACTGCGGACTTTATATGATCATTTTCTATTCGGCGTTTGTTTCGATCTCCAAAGATGTGATCGAAGCGGCGACCATGGACGGGTGCAATGTACTCCAGCAGTATCGGTACATCAAATTCCCGCTGATCAAGAATATTTTCAGTATTGTGATCGTGATGCTTGTGAACGGCTGTCTGAAAACCTTTGATGTATTTTACATACTTGACAACAAGTCGAGGTCTACGGAGATGGTGGCGACCTATATGTATAAAACCGCTTTTAACTCGGCTGACTTCGGCTATGGAAGCGCATTGTCCGTTTTCCTTGTTGTGGAATGTCTGGCGGCCGTGGCGATCATCCAAAAATGTCTGGGAGCTGCAAAGGGGGATGAGGAGTAATGATAAAATCCAGAAAAAATATAACATTGCGGGCAGTCTTTTATGTGGTCATCCTGATCTTTGTGGTGATCCAGATCTATCCGATCTTCTGGGTCATCTGCTCAAGCCTTAAAACCCCGGATGAAATGACCTATACGGCTCAGTATGCGCTGCCTTCCGGTTTTTATCTGGGGAACTATATCAGTGCGCTGACCACGTCCCATATCCCCAGATATTTTTTGAACAGCACCGTGGTGGCGGTACTGACCCTGATCGGCATTGTGATCCTGGGATGCCCGGTCTCCTTTGTTATCAGCAAGGTAAAAGTCAGATATGCCAACGCGCTGATGGGATTCTTCCTTTTTGGTATGATGGTGCCGGTTTTCGCCTGTCTGATCCCCATGTTTCAGATCTATAATGCGGTAGGGCTGCGAAATACATACTGGGCGCTGGTAATTCCTCAGGTGGGATTCGGGCTCCCTATGTGTATCTTCCTGTATACAGGATTCCTGAAATTTATGCCGGACTCCCTTCTGGAGGCGGCGGTGATCGACGGGGCCAGCATGTGGACTACATTCAGAAAGATCGTTGTCCCTATGGCAAAAAATACCACAATGACCGTCCTGACATACAATTTTGTATTTGTGTGGAATGAATTTACCTATGCAAATACCTTTATTTCCTCAACAGAAATGAAGACGCTTCCGGTGGGGCTGAACGACTTTGTGGGCCAGTTCGGAAGAGTAGACTGGGGAAGCACCTTTGCGGCCATCGTGATCTCGATCCTTCCTACCTTGATCGTATATTTTATCTTAAATAAAAATATCATCGAAGGAATGGCGGCAGGAGCGGTGAAGAGCTGACAGAATATATTTACGCTTTAAACAGAAAGAGCAGAATGGAGACTTTATGGAAAAAATTATCAACTTGAATAACGGATGGGAAATATTACAGGATGTCCATGATACCGGAGAACAGTTGAAACTGTATGAAAAAATGGAGCCCTATACAACGGTGGGTTCCCAGATCTCGGAGTGGGAGCCCCTGCAGGAACTGAAGCATCTGCAGCTCCTCTATGCAAAGGAGCCATATTTCGGAAGAGAACTGCGGTATTTTAACCAGGCGCCCTGGTGGTACCGCCAGGTCTTCGAGGTAAAGGAAAGTGGAGCAAAAGCTGCCGAGATCCGGTTTTCCAATGTGGATTATTACGCCAAAGTATGGCTTAACGGAGTGTTTTTAGGAGAGCATGAAGGCTACTCTGCTCCATTTTCCTTTGATGTCAGAGACTGCATACGGGAGGGAGAAAACCTTCTGGTGGTGAAAGTAAGCTCGCCCTGGGATGATAAGGTAGAGCTGGATGAGCAGGAGCAAAGGACAAATCTGGTCATCCGGAATATGGTAAAGGGAACCTATGAGCATTCAGACACCTTCATCCAGAGGGACGTAAACCCTATCGGGATTTATGGAAAGGTAGAAGTGATCCTGTCCAAAGACGGGATCCTCACAGAAGACCCGGAGATCACATACACCTTTGAAAACGGGCTTGCGGACACGGATACGGCAGTGTCATCTGCGCTTAAAGGGCTTACAGAAGGGGAAGAATACGAGCTTGTATATAAGATCAAAGAAAAAGAATCCGGCATATGCAGGGCCGGCGAAACATACAGCTTTAAAGCGGATTCCGAAACAATGCGTATAGAAAAGCATTTTCAGATGAAAAATGTAAATCTGTGGAGCACATGGGATCATGGCACGCCCTGGATGTATACCTGTGAGGTGGCCCTTCTGAAAGGGAAGAAGCTGCTCAGCATAAAGGCGTCAGATTTTGCCTTCCGAAAGACGGAGATCGAACGGACGGAAGAAGTTACACGCTTCTGGATCAATGAGAAAAAGTTTTATGTGCGGGGAACCTCTTATTTTCCGGACTGCTATATTTCGGCTATGACGAAAGAGAGATATTTCCGGGATCTGCTGAATATAAAAGCAGCAGGGTTTAACCTGATCCGTGTCCATGTACATACAGAACAGAAGGAATTTTATGATCTCTGTGATGAAATGGGCCTTGCGGTGCTGCAGGATTCCGAATACAACTGGTCCCATCCATCTACCGATGAATGGGCGGACCGGTTCACCAATATTTACAGAGACAATGTAAAAATGCTTAAGAATCATCCGTCGATCATATGCTGGATCATTATGAACGAGCCAGGCTGCATCGACCCGGACGGCAAGACAAGAGAGCGATTCATGGAGGAAAATCCAGGCCCGAGACTGTACAGAGAAGTAACGGAAATGGACCCGGCACGCCCGATCATAAAAGGATCCTTCTGTGAGACAGACCCGTACAGCGGGGACAGCCACAACTATCTGGGTTCCCTGAGCGGAGGAGAATACCGGGAGATCTATGAACAGAGAGAAAAGCTGAACACGGAATATGGCTTTGACGCGCCGGGCTGCGCGGAAAATCTGAAAAAAGTTCCTTCGGTCTATAACCGTCTCCGGGTTTTGGCGGATCAGATCCCGGAGATCCAGGAGTATCAGTACAAACTGATAAAATACTATACAGAGCATTACCGCATCCAGAAATATAACAGATGCTCCGGATACGTCCAGTTTATGTTTATCGACCTGTGTCCCCAGAGCTTTTATGGGATTTATGACTGGTGGGGCGTTCCTAAAAAAGGACTTGAGGCGATCCTGGAAAGCAACGGCCAGATCGGGGTCTTTGTAGAGCACAGGGACGTTCTGAAGGGCATCTGGGCAGTCAATGACTCAGACAAAAGCTATACCGGATGTACGGCGGAGTGGACGGTCATGGAAGGAGAAACTGTAATAGAACACCATTGTGAAAAATGCGATATGGGTCCGGACAGTTGTATCCATGTGGCAGATTTTCCGGAAGGATACGGAAAAGATAAGCACTGGAACGTATTTTTGAAACTGACGGACAGCGAAGGAAACTGCATCGCCAGAAATAAATATGAAGATATCCAGACCTTGCTTCCGAGAGTAAAGGGACACCCGGACAGGATGAGTCATGAATTTGGGATGCGTCTGTATTGGGCATAGGTATGAATGCCGGTCTCTTAGATAAAGAAGATATATACTATTTTATTTTTCAAATTCTGTTTTGGACAGGATGTCATGAAGGTGACACAGTCGGATAGTGAAATCAATGAAATCATAGATACTTCATCTGAAGGCCAGTGATGAAACCGTCCGGAAAGCTATTTTAAAACTAGATATATCTATAAGAAAAAATCCATTCGTGCTTCTGTTCCTTTACCTGTAGCCATGTGGAATGCTTTTTTTATTATTCGTGTATAGGATTGTATAGGATAGTTTCGTGCGTGCGGCTATATGCAATAATTTATTGGATTGATATATTATAGAAATCCAGCGAGGTAAAAAGAATTATTTTGACATTTCTGTGGTCACATGATAATATGATTATAGAAAGAGTGCTGCCGATAGACGGTTAATCCGATAAATAGTTTGACAAAAATTGCCGCTTAGTTTACCAGACGTAGGCGGCTATTTTTGTGCCTGATTCATATTTTGACCAAAGGTATATCCGATTCCAAAGCAGCTCGAGCCGAATTATGTCTGCAATGAGGTTAACTATACTCATATGGCTTAGCCCTCCTTTCGAGAGATTTCTACCAGAATATTCTGGGGATTTCTATGTGATAAAAGGGGGGCAGTCCCTTTAGTAAAGGACTGAACAAGACAGCGGCGATGAACAGGAACGAAGGGAGTTTGGAAATCTGCGGGGAAAACCGATGGATAGTCTTTCTTTTGAAAATATGATAGAATCAGAGAGCGAAAAATTAAGATGCCATATCTCCAATCAGACGGCGAAAGTTCCAGCTGGCGTGATAGATCATGACAGGATACAGATAGCAGACTTCCCATATTGAAGTTATAATACTTAAGATATTACAGAATCAAAGGAGCAGTGTACTAT
>CALIZJ010000211.1 GCA_938028845.1 uncultured Blautia sp. | reverse complement strand
ATATGGCACCACGGTAGTCGGACTGGAAATGATGCGTGCCGTACATGAAGAAAACGCAGAAGAAGACAGAAAACAGCAGGTTGTAAAATCCGCATTTAACACTCTGTCTTTCTCTGAACTTGAGGCTATCATCCATATCTTTGACGAATTAGACGGCGAAGAGGGAATCCTGGTAGCAAGCAAGATTGCTGACCGTGTGGGAATCACCAGATCAGTTATCGTTAATGCCCTGCGCAAGTTTGAAAGTGCGGGTGTGATTGAATCCCGTTCTTCTGGTATGAAGGGAACCTACATTAAGGTTTTAAATGAGGTTATATTTGATGAGCTGGAGGAAATTAAAGCTCAGAGAAACAAAAAAGCGTAGACATGGAGAAATCTGAATTTTAAGAACTCATCATGGATGAGGAAATGTTTTTGATGTAATTCAAAAAATAAGATTAAGTATTTCGGGCTGTCTTCTGTAATGACAATTACAGAAGGCAGCATTTTTATGGAAAAAGGTGTGCCATCTATATGAATTTTATAAGAAAAATCATAAAGTGAGAAAACAAGAGAAAAAACAAGAATAAATAAGGATAAAAAAGAAAATATATAAAATAGCACTCCTGGTTAAGGTTGCAGAAATGGAGCAGATTCAATAATATAAGGACAGTGATTAGCACTCGAAGAGATTGAGTGCTAGCAAAATGATCAGCAGGTAAAAAATAAAGGAGGCAATAGATCATGACATTAGTACCATTAGGCGACAGAGTTGTATTAAAACAGTTAGAAGCAGAGGAAACCACAAAATCTGGTATCGTTCTTCCTGGTCAGGCACAGGAAAAACCGCAGCAGGCAGAAGTAATCGCAGTAGGTCCTGGCGGAATGGTAGATGGAAAAGAAGTAAAGATGGAAGTTTCCGTTGGAGATAAAGTAATTTATTCCAAATATGCAGGTACAGAAGTAAAGATGGATGATACAGAATATATCATCGTAAGACAGAACGACATTCTGGCTGTTGTTAAATAAAGATAAAAATCAAATAAATCATAAAAAAGTAATATATATGAAAATTCCTTATACATTTTATTAATTAGGAGGACTGAAAGATCATGGCAAAAGAAATTAAATTCGGAGCAGACGCAAGAGCCGCTTTAGAGAGCGGTGTGAACCAGCTTGCAGATACAGTAAGAGTAACTTTAGGACCGAAAGGAAGAAACGTTGTACTTGACAAAGCATACGGCGCTCCTCTGATCACAAACGACGGTGTGACAATCGCAAAAGAGATCGAGCTGGCAGATGGATTTGAAAACATGGGCGCACAGCTTATCAAAGAAGTAGCATCCAAGACAAACGATGTAGCTGGTGATGGTACCACCACAGCAACTGTTCTTGCACAGGCTATGGTACATGAAGGAATGAGAAACCTGGCAGCAGGTGCGAATCCTATCATCTTAAGAAAAGGTATGAAGAAAGCCACAGACAAAGCAGTTGAGGCTATTGCAAATATGAGCCAGAAGATCAGCGGCAAAAAACAGATCGCAAATGTAGCTGCTATCTCCGCAAGTGACGAAACAGTGGGAAATCTGGTTGCTGACGCTATGGAAAAAGTTTCCAACGACGGTGTTATCACAGTAGAAGAATCCAAGACTATGCATACAGAACTGGACCTGGTAGAAGGTATGCAGTTTGACCGCGGTTATATTTCCGCTTATATGTCCACAGATATGGAAAAAATGGAAGCAAACCTGGAAGATCCATACATCCTGATCACGGACAAAAAGATCAGCAACATCCAGGAAATCCTTCCGCTTCTGGAACAGATCGTTCAGGCAGGCGCTAAGCTTCTTATCATCGCTGAGGATGTAGAAGGAGAAGCACTTACTACATTGATCGTAAACAAATTAAGAGGAACCTTCCAGGTAGTAGCTGTAAAAGCTCCTGGCTATGGCGACAGAAGAAAAGAAATGCTTCAGGATATCGCAATCCTTACAGGCGGACAGGTGATTTCAGAAGAGTTAGGTCTGGAACTGAAAGAGACTACTATGAATCAGCTTGGACGTGCGAAATCTGTAAAAGTCGCAAAAGAAAATACAGTTATCGTTGACGGCTGCGGCAATAAAGACGACATTGCTAACCGTATTGCTCAGATCCGCGGACAGATCGAAGAAACAAAATCTGACTTTGACAGAGAAAAACTTCAGGAAAGACTTGCAAAACTGGCAGGCGGCGTTGCTGTTATCCGTGTAGGTGCAGCTACAGAGACAGAGATGAAAGAAGCAAAACTTCGTCTGGAAGACGCTCTTGCAGCAACAAGAGCAGCCGTAGAAGAAGGTATCATTGCAGGCGGCGGTTCCGCATATATCCATGCTTCTAAAGAAGTTGCAAAACTGGCAGAGACTCTTGAAGGAGATGAGAAGACAGGTGCAAACATTATCCTGAAAGCACTGGAAGCTCCTCTGTTCCACATTGCAGCAAATGCAGGAATGGAAGGCTCTGTTATCATCAATAAGGTTAAGGAATCTGAAATCGGCATTGGTTTCGATGTATTAAACGAAAAATATGTTGATATGGTAGGCGAAGGTATCCTTGACCCGGCGAAAGTAACAAGAAGCGCATTACAGAACGCTACAAGTGTTGCATCCACATTACTGACCACAGAGTCTGTAGTGGCAACGATCAAAGAAGAAACTCCTGCAGCCGCAGGTGCAAATCCTGGAATGGGCATGATGTAATTCCTGGAAACTTTGCACCGCTGACCTCAAGCTATGCAGTTTGTATAAGGCATGGGAGTGAACAGTATCGGGAAAGTTTTAAATGTTTAAAATTTAACAGGACCGGCATCATAGACGCTGGTCCTGTTTTGTGTTATACTATATCTCAACATAAAAAAATTTGACAAAAAGAAATGCAAGGAGAGAGTATCATGAGTGATTTGTATTCAGAATTACTGGTGAAAAAAGACAGGACAGCGAAAGATGTAATCATTAAATACGGACTGATCACGCTGACTGTGCTGTTTGCGGTCGCTGGGCTTTTTATTTTCCCGCTCTTATTATTAGTTGCCCTTGGACTTGGGATCGCCTGTTATTTCATCCTTCCCAAGACAGATGTAGAATATGAATATCTGTTTGTAAACGGAGATATGGATATCGACATGGTAATGGCGAAATCCAAAAGAAAAAGAGTAAAAAGTTTTAAGATTCCTGAGGCAGACCTGGTAGCACCAATAAATTCTCATCGAATGGATTATTATAACGGGAATCAGAAAATGAAAGTCTTAGACTATTCTTCTGGAAATCCGGAGCATAAACGCTTTGCAGTGATCACCAGAGACGGCGCGGACGCATGCAAGATCATCATTGAACCAGACGAGGCACTGGCACATGCAATTAAAAATTCTGCCCCAAGCAAAGTATTTTTAGATTGACACAATTTCAGGTTTTTGATACACTAGGGAACAAAATCAACTAAATACATAAAGACAAGGGAGGAAATGCAATGGGTACTATCATTGGTGAAGGGATTACTTTCGATGACGTTCTTTTAGTTCCGGCGTATTCCGATGTAATTCCAAATCAGGTAGATGTCACAACTTATTTAACTAAGAAGGTGAAACTGAACATTCCCATGATGAGCGCAGGCATGGACACAGTTACCGAACACCGCATGGCGATTGCTATGGCAAGACAGGGCGGAATCGGTATTATCCATAAGAATATGTCCATTGAAGCGCAGGCAGACGAGGTGGATAAGGTAAAACGTTCAGAAAACGGAGTTATCACAGATCCCTTTTATTTATCCGCAGATCATACTTTAAAGGATGCAAATGATCTGATGGCGAAATACCGTATTTCCGGTGTTCCCATCACAGAAGGGAAAAAACTGGTTGGTATCATTACCAATCGTGACCTTAAGTTTGAGACAGATTTTGATAAGAAGATCAAGGAATGTATGACTTCCGAAGGATTGATCACAGCCAAGGAAGGAATTACGCTTGAGGAAGCGAAGAAGATCCTGGCGAAATCCCGAAAAGAAAAATTACCCATTGTAGACGACGACTTTAATTTAAAAGGCCTGATCACAATTAAGGATATCGAGAAACAGATCAAATATCCTCTGGCAGCAAAGGACGCTCAGGGACGTCTGCTCTGCGGCGCTGCAGTAGGAATTACTGCTAACGTGCTGGCACGTGTAGAGGCGCTGGTAAACGCATGTGTAGACGTGATCGTGATCGATTCCGCCCATGGACATTCTGAGAATATTTTAAGGACTGTCCGTCAGATCAAGGAAGCTTATCCGGATCTTCAGGTTATTGCCGGAAATGTTGCCACAGGAGCAGCTACAAAGGCATTGATTGATGCAGGAGTAGATGCGGTAAAGGTAGGTATCGGTCCTGGTTCTATCTGTACCACACGTGTGGTAGCCGGCATCGGTGTACCTCAGATCACTGCAGTTATGGACTGCTATGAGGTGGCAAACCGTTTCGGAATCCCGATCATCGCAGACGGAGGAATCAAGTATTCCGGTGATATCACTAAGGCGATCGCAGCAGGAGCGAATGTGTGCATGATGGGCAGCATCTTCGCCGGATGTGACGAAAGCCCGGGAACTTTTGAACTCTATCAGGGAAGAAAATATAAAGTGTATCGCGGAATGGGCTCTATTGCAGCCATGGAAAACGGCAGCAAGGACCGTTATTTCCAGCAGGATGCCAAGAAACTGGTACCGGAAGGCGTAGAAGGCCGTGTAGCATATAAGGGACATGTGGAAGATACCGTGTTCCAGCTTATCGGAGGACTTCGTTCCGGTATGGGATACTGCGGAGCGCATACCATAGAAGACTTAAAGAAAAACGGTAAGTTTATTAAGATTTCGGCAGCTTCCTTAAAGGAATCCCATCCTCATGATATCCATATCACCAAGGAAGCACCGAACTACAGCGTAGATGAGTAATACAAAAAATAATAAAAAGAAAAAGTCAGCAAGACCTGCCAATAGGGGCAGGTCTTCTGCAATAAAAAAGACAAAAAAGAAAAAATTCCAGCAGAAAAATATGCTGATCCTGGCTGCCTGCATTGTGACTGTATTTATTCTTGTATTTATAGCCATGGCAGCCTTAAAGAGCGTACAGGAAAAGGAAGCCATGGAAAAAGCCATTATCGAGGAAAATAACAGCGGTCCTGCCCAGTGGCAGAAAGAAGGGGCTCCTTACATAGATGTGCAGCTTTTAACTCCAAATGAATATTCCAGACCTCAGATCCCTATGAATGAGGTGAACTACATAGCCATCCATTATACGGCGAATCCCGGGGCGACGGCAATGGATAACCGAAATTACTTTGAAAACCTTGCCACCACCCATGATACGAAGGTGAGCAGTCATTTTGTGGTGGGACTGGAAGGGGAGGTTGTACAGTGTATCCCCACAGCGGAGATTTCCTACGCCACTAATGAAAGAAACGTGGATACGATTTCCATAGAGTGCTGTCATCTGGATGAGACAGGGGCGTTTGAGGAAGCCACTTACGATTCGGTGGTGAAGCTGGCGGCATGGCTTTGCACCAGGTTTGGACTGACGCAGGAGGATGTGATCCGTCATTATGACGTCACAGGGAAAAACTGCCCCAAATATTATGTGGAAAACCCGGATGCCTGGGAACAGATGAAAGCGGATATTGCCGCGCAGATTCAAGAGGATTATATTTTGCAGGAAAATTTGTAAAAAAATTTTTTCACCCTTGAAAAATAGAAAGAAGTAATGTAGTATAAACATAACGGCTGCATGACTGGCGGAAGTAGGAGTACCTACAGGGAGTGCAGCAAGTGTGTACGAGGTTTTTTCCCTTGTGGATGTAAGGGAGAAGAGCAAAGCAGATTGGTACACCGGTAAGATGCCGACCGCCTGGGCAGCCTGGAGAACAGGCTTCCCAGGCTTTTTTTATTCCTAAAAGAGAAAAAGGAGGCAGATTCATGGAAATGTTATCATTGGAAAAAGAATTAAAGGAGAATTCCTATCCGGGAAGAGGGATTATTATCGGAAGGTCCGCGGACGGAAAGAAAGCGGCAGCCGCATATTTCATTATGGGAAGAAGTGAGAACAGCAGAAACCGTATTTTTGTAGAGGACGGTCAGGGAATCCGTACCCAGGCATTTGATCCGTCAAAGCTTACAGATCCAAGCCTGATCATCTATGCACCTGTGAGAGTCCTTGGAAATAAGACCATTGTGACAAATGGGGATCAGACAGACACGATTTATGAAGGAATGGATAAACAGCTTACCTTTGAGCAGTCTTTAAGATCCAGGGAGTTTGAGCCGGACGCACCTAATTATACACCTCGTATTTCTGGTATTATGCACATTGAAAATGGAAAATACAGCTATGCCATGTCGATTTTAAAAAGCAATAATGGAAGCCCGGATGCATGCAGCCGATTTACCTTTGCTTATGAAAATGCTGCTGCAGGAGAGGGACATTTTATCCATACTTATAAAGGGGACGGAAATCCTCTGCCAAGTTTTGAAGGAGAACCTAAGCTGGTGGCGATTCCTGACGATATGGAAGCCTTTGCGCAGATGCTTTGGAACAGCTTAAATGAGGAAAATAAGGTGTCTTTGTTTGTACGTTATATTGATATTGAGACCGGGGCTTATGAGACAAAGATCATCAATAAAAATCAGTAAGATAACAGGAAAAGAAGACAGGACAGTTAGCGGAATATAGAAAGAAAACGGAGGAGTTTAACGTGAAAGAACTGGAATTAAAATATGGATGCAACCCAAACCAAAAGCCTTCCAAGATTTATCTTGCAGATAATGGAGAACTGCCCATCAAGGTATTAAGCGGAAAGCCAGGCTATATTAATTTTCTCGACGCTTTTAACGGCTGGCAGTTAGTAAGGGATTTAAAGAAGGCTACCGGGCTTCCAGCGGCAACATCCTTTAAGCATGTTTCCCCGGCGGGGGCTTCTGTGGGACTTCCTCTTACAGAGACTCTGGCAAAAATTTACTGGGTGGACGATATGGACTGGAAGAACTTTTCACCCCTTGCCTGCGCTTATGCAAGAGCGAGAGGAGCGGACCGTATGTCTTCCTTTGGTGATTTTATTTCATTGTCAGACGTATGCGACAAGGATACGGCTCTTCTGATCAAGAGAGAGGTATCAGACGGTGTGATCGCCCCTGGATTTACAGAAGAGGCCCTGGAAATCTTAAAGCAGAAGAAAAAAGGAAACTATAATGTGATCCAGATCGATCCCGACTATGTTCCGGCGCCCTTGGAGCATAAAGAGGTGTTTGGTGTCACTTTTGAACAGGGCAGACAGGAGCTTTTGATCGACGATGAGCTGATCTCCAATATTGTCACAGAAAATAAGGAGCTGACAGAAGAGGCGAAGAGAGACCTTAAGATTTCTTTGATCGTTCTTAAATATACCCAGTCGAATTCCGTGTGCTTTGTAAAGGACGGACAGGCTATCGGCGTGGGAGCAGGCCAGCAGTCCCGTGTACATTGCACCAGGCTGGCAGGGCAGAAGGCGGACAACTGGTTTTTGCGTCAGTGCCCGAAGGTAATGAAGCTGCCCTTTAAAGATACGATTTCAAGGGCGGAGAGAGACAATGCCATTGATGTGTATATCGGCGAGGAATATATGGATGTACTGGCTGACGGTGCCTGGGAAAATATCTTTACAGAAAAGCCGGAAGTGTTTACCCGTGAAGAAAAGCGTGCATGGCTGGATCAGCTCACGGATGTGACGCTGGGATCCGACGCATTTTTCCCGTTCAGCGACAATATCGAACGCGCCCATAAGAGCGGTGTGAAGTACGTGGCAGAGCCGGGCGGTTCTGTGCGGGATGACGCAGTGATCGAAACCTGTAATAAGTATGGAATGGTGATGGCGTTTACAGGAATCCGTCTGTTCCACCATTAATGAGATTTTTATAAAAGAATAAATGAGAGAGGGCGTCTCCTAAAGTTTTGATTCTGAAACTTAAAGGGACGCCTGTTTTTTAGATAGGGGGGAATGTACCGAAAAAAAGAAGGGCTGGAATGGATATCCGAAGAAAGGGAGGGACAAAGCGGAATAGAAAGAGAGTATTAAAAATAAAAAAGACTCTTGCATTTGCAAGAGTCTGAAGAGCGATAGACGGGGCTCGAACCCGCGGTCTCGACCTTGGCAAGGTCGCGCGTTACCAACTACGCCACTATCGCATATGAACTTTCTTTTCGTTAGGATGTATTCCCTAGCGACAAATGTTATTCTACAGTATATGGGAGGATTTGTCAAATGTTTTTTTGATTTTTTTGAAAAAATTTTTCGAATTTTTCAAGATGTTTAAAAAAAGGCGAATATCTTAGGAAAACCTTACCCGGCAGTCAGGATCTCTGCCCTGGCTGCTGGGGGGATGAAGTTAAACAGACTGACAAACATTCGCCTGAGTTTCTGAATTTTAGACTTAAAACAATGATTTAATATTTTTATTTTCCATAAGCGCCACAGGTTTCAGCAAGTTCACGCATACGAACTGCACGGTCCAGTGGAGTATCGGAAGGATATTCACAGCCTGTAGCGAGAACATAGCCGCCGCCTGCTGCCATAAGTTCTATATTTTTTTTGCACTCATCCTCGAACTGTTCGTCTGTGGAATAGGTAACAGAGGTAGGCTGTACAGCGCCGATCAAGGTAGTCTGCTTTCCATATTTTTCTTTACATTCTGCAAAATCTTTGCAGTCTGCCGGAGGATACAGGAAAGAAATAGCATCTGGGTGCATTCTTTTGATCTGTGCGTCAAAATAAATCTTTTCTCCGCAGTTATGGATCATCAGAAGACCATTTTTTGCCCGAACTCTTTCCGCGAATTTCTCTACCAGATCTCCTTCCAGATCGTCCCACATTTCTTTACGCATAATAGAGCCGGAGGAGAATAAAGTATCGATCATAATTCCCTGGATACCCGTATCCATAAGCGCTTCGGCGTATTCCATCAAAGTTTCGTTGATCTGTGCAGCAGCTTCTTTTACCAATTCTGGTTCCTCGATGCAGTCCATGTACATCTGCTCCTGGTTCCTTAACATAGAAAGTGTTCCCAGCGGGCCAAATACAAAGGCAATGATGGGATACTTACCTTTGGAGTCTTCTACCAGCCTTTTGCAGACATCAATGTGCATCATCATCCGCTCGCAGGTACGATAATCTACTTTTTTGATTTTTTCATAATCTTCTTCTGTTTTTATTACCTGACTTTTGTAGTTGGGATGCGCTGCGTTTTTCTCTTCAAACTGAAGTTCCTGCCCCCATGCGGTACACTCCACAGAAAGGTCGATCAAAGTTACGATGCAGTCACATCCTGTTACTTCCCGTCCTTTTATAAATCCGTTTGCGCAAACTTCCGCATTTGTAGACCATTCCTCATAAGAAGCGCCCACCAGATGTCTGACACAGCCGCCCAGGACAGGGTATACCGGCACTCTGTCAGCCTCCTCATGCTGAAGACACTTTGTCATACGTTCCATACTGTTCATATCTATCGGTAACCTCCCGTTTTTTTCAATTATGCATAAATTTAGAGAAGCTATTTTGCAATTTTTTTAGAAAACCCGAAATATTTTCAGCTCTTTTAAAGAATTCCATTTATGTTCTCTAAAAATCATTTTTTGAAGGGAAAAGACCATAGGGGTATAGGTATTAAAGCTGAAAAGTAAGTCGGGACTATTAAAATCCCTCCTAAACTCTTAGGTTTTCATGAATATAGAATTGACAAAGATTCAGGATATGTTACAATAAACTCCAGAATTGAATGTACAAAGGTGCCTGTAGATATTGCGGGAGAATAGGGAAGCTGAGTGAAAAGCTCACACGGTCACGCCGCTGTAAGGGAGGAACCGTATTTTTAAGGATCTATCGGATTCAGGTCACTGGGAAAAATTCCGGGAAGGCTAAAATACGGCGTGGATACCCAAGTCAGAAGACCTGCCTTGTGCATGAAATTTACACAGGTTACGAACGATGGCCTTGTGTAGAACAGGTTGGCTCATAGCGCTTCAATTCTGCTTCGCTATACCTCTTGTTCTTCTGATCGCCTGTCGGGAATGCCCAGCAGGCATTTTTATTATTTTTTATCATCAGAAAGGAGAAGAAAATGAGTAAACATCAAAAACGTATTCTGGTTCTGACAACAGTTTTTTCCCTTATTTTGGGTATTTCACAGAGCGTCAGTGCCATGCACATCATGGAAGGCTATCTTCCAGGAGGATTCTGTATAGCCTGGGGAATTTTATGCATTCCCTTTATAGCCGCAGGATTTTTCTCGATTAATAAAACCTTACGGGAGCACAGAAATTTGATTACGCTGCTGGCTATGTCCGGCGCATTTATCTTTGTGATTTCTTCCTTAAAAATTCCTTCTGTTACAGGAAGCTGTTCCCATATGACAGGGACAGGGCTGGGCGCTATTTTGTTTGGTCCTTCTGCTGTTTCTATTTTGGGATTGATCGTTCTTTTATTCCAGGCTCTTCTTTTAGGTCATGGAGGTCTGACGACGATCGGTGCGAATACCTTTTCCATGGCCATTGCCGGGCCTTTTGTATCCTGGGGAATCTATACTCTCTGCAAAAAGAGCGGAATGAATAAACGTGTTGGTATTTTTCTTGCCGCTGCCGCAGGAGATTTGTTTACCTACTGTGTGACAGCATTTCAGATGGCGATTGCCCATCATGCAGATACTACCATAGGCGGCGCTTTGGTAAAATTTTTGGCAGTTTTTGCGCCAACCCAGATTCCTTTGGCTGTTATCGAGGGAATCCTTACGGTTCTGATCGTTATGGGAATGGAGACTTATGCAAAACCTGAACTTAGAGCCATTGGCTTTATGAAGGAGGCGAAATAATCATGAAAAAGAAAGTAATTTTAGGAATCTTTCTGGTGGTTTTGATTGCCTTGGTTCCGCTCTTTGCCTTAAAGGATGCGGAGTTTGGAGGTTCCGATGACGCAGGAAGCCAGGTGGTGGAAGAGGTGGATTCTTCTTATGAGCCCTGGGCTGCACCTGTGCTGGAAACGCTCATTGGCGGAGAACTTCCAGGAGAAGTGGAAAGCCTTTTCTTCTGTATCCAGACTGGCATTGGCGTAGGGATTATCGCATTTATCATGGGCCGGTTCGTAGAACGCAGAAAATGGATGAATCAGAAAGAAAATCAGGAAAATACAGCCAGCTAGGCCAGAATTTACAGTTAGGAAGGAGTTCCCCGTGATCACCATAGACAAGCTGTGTTATCATTCAAAACTTCGTTATGAAAATGCTGGTGAAAAGTTTGCCTTTTCAGTGCTTACACTGTGTATTTGTGTGGGAAGCCGTTCCATTGAGGTGGCATGTATCGTGTTAGCGGCAATGGGAATTCTCTCCGTATGGAAGGGGGGAGTTCCCATTGTGCGCTATCTCCGGTTTCTTATCCTGCCGCTGGCATTTTTATTTTTGAGCACCATCGCTATTATGTTCAATATCAGGAAGGCACCCCTGGATCTGTTTGCCATTCCTATAGGAAGCTGGTATCTTACCGCCAGCACGGACGCTTTTCTTTATGCGGTGCAGCTGATCCTTACTGCGCTGGGAGCAGTATCCTGCCTGTATTTTTTATCATTTACCACACCAGTGCCGGATATTCTGGAGGTACTGCGGCGAATTCATTGCCCTGGGCTTCTTATTGAACTGATGCTGCTGATTTACCGGTTTATTTTCATACTTTTGGATACGGCTTCCGCCATCTCTACTGCACAGAACTGCCGTCTGGGAAACAAGGATTACAAAACATCGCTCAGATCCTTTGGATTATTGGGCTCGGTACTGATGATCCGGGCTGTTTCCCGCTCAAATAAGCTTTATGACGCTATGGAGGCCAGGTGTTATGATGGACGGATCCAGGTTTTGTCGGAAAGCCGTCCCCCCAGGAAAAAAGTAATCGCAGGGATTGTTCTGTTTGATACGGCCCTTTTACTCTTTGCCCTATGGAGGAAATTTTACATATGAATGAAAAAAATGATATCATTTTAAAGGCAGATGATCTGTATTATTCCTATGACGATGACAACAGCCATTCTTTAAATGGCCTGTCCCTGGAAATTAAAAGAGGCCAGAAAGTGGCGTTCATGGGAGCAAACGGCAGCGGAAAATCCACCTTTTTTCTTTGCTGCACAGGTATTTTAAAGCCTCAGAAAGGACAGTTGTATTTTAAAGGAGAGGCATACCGCTATGACAAAAAAAGTCTTTTGGACTTAAGAAGTAAGGTGGGAATCGTCTTCCAGGATCCGGATAATCAGCTTTTCTGCGCCAGCGTATATCAGGAGATTTCCTTTGGAATTTTAAATCTGGGCGTAACTCCCGAAAAGGCCAGGGAAGAGGTGGAAAAGGTAATTGATTATTTGGAGATCACACCTTTTCGCCATAAACCTGCCCATGCTTTAAGCGGGGGGCAGAAAAAGCAGGTTTCCATTGCCGACATTTTGGTGATGCATCCGGATATCATTATCCTGGATGAGCCGGCGGCTGCCTTAGACCCTAAGCATACCATTATGGTCAATCAGATTGTAAATCAGATGACAGAGGCGGGAATCACTGTCCTTATGGCTACACATGACGTAAATTATGCTTATGAATGGGCGGACGAGGTAGTCCTTTTTCATGAAGGAAAGGTACTTCTGCACGGTTCTCCCAGCCAGGTCTTTTCTAATAAAAGAATCCTTAAGCAGACGAATCTGGAGCCTCCGGCTGTGCTGGAACTTTTTGAAAGTTTGTGCAGAAAGGGAATTTTGAAAGCATCCTTGGAGATTCCGAGAAATCTTGGGACTTTGGAGCAGTATATCGAAGGAATTAAATTAAATACACATTATGGAGGAAAGAAAGCAGTGACAGCAGAAACGAAAAAAGCCATTCTGGCCGTTAGCTTTGGAACCAGTCACAATGACACCAGAAAGGTAACTATAGACGCTATTGAGAAAGACATGGAGAACGCTTTTCCTGATTATACCCTTTACCGTGCCTGGACTAGTAAAATGATCATTAAAAAGCTGAAAACCAGGGATAATGTCCATGTCTTTACCGTCCGGGAAGCTATGGAGCAAATGAAAAAGGACGGTGTTACCGATGTATTGGTACAGCCTACTCATGTGATCAATGGTATTGAAAACGACCTGATGAAGGAGGATGTGCTTGCCTATCGTGAGGATTTTCATTCCATCTCTTTCGGGGATCCCCTTCTTACTAGTGCAGAAGATAATCTGGCGGTGATAAAGGCGGTAGCGGAGGAATTTTCAGGGCTTACAGAGGATCAGGTGCTGGTACTTATGGGGCATGGAACTACCCACTATGCAAATTCCATTTACGCTGCACTGGATTATACTTTTAAAGATAAGGGATACAAGAATATTTTCCTTGGTACCGTAGAGGCATATCCCTCCATGGAAAGCCTGATGCGGATGGTAAAGGAATATGCACCTTCTAAGGTTGTGCTGGCTCCATTTATGATCGTAGCCGGAGATCATGCGAAAAATGATATGGCAGGAGACGATCCGG
>CALIZJ010000210.1 GCA_938028845.1 uncultured Blautia sp. | reverse complement strand
TTTGGAAAAGGAGGTAAAAAGGCATGATGACGTTGTTGATTTCTCTTTTCTCAGGCGCGATCGTCTATGCCGTGTCTGTAATGTACGCGGGGATTGGGGAAACCTTTTCCCAGCGGGCAGGTATCATGAATCTGGGTGTGGAAGGAATAATGCTCATGGGAGCTGTATCCGGCTATATGGCTGCGGTAAATACCCAGAACCTGGCATTGTCCTTTTTGGTAGTTTTGCTGGTGGGAGCTGTCTTCGGCCTGGCGTTCGCTTTTTTGACGGTGACGCTGCAGGCTGATCAGACGGTGTGCGGAATGGCCATGCTTACCTTCGGTACTGGCTTAAGTGGATTTTTAGGAAAGGATGTGGCCGGTGTCGCCGCTAATCTGCGGTTTGAGGACCTTCCTATACCGGGACTGTCCCGCATTCCTTTTATTGGCCCGGTTTTCTTTTCCCAGAATCTTCTGGTCTATGCTATGTATATAATCGTTCCCCTGTCTCTGTTTTATATTTACAGGACAAGACAGGGATTGTATCTTCGGGCTTTAGGGGAAAATCCGGCAGCATTGGACTCTGCGGGAATGAATGTTTTTGCCATGCGCTATGCCTATGTGATCTTTGGATGTATGATGATCAGTATAAGCGGAGCCTGTGTATCACTTGCTAATACAAACTTCTGGAGCAGCGGGATGACAGCAGGTAAGGGATGGATTGCTTTTGCACTGGTGGCTTTTTCTTCATGGAATCCATGGAAACTGACTTTGGGAGCGCTGCTGTTCGGGTTTATCAGCTGTCTGGGAAGCAATCTTCAGATTTATTTGCCGGGAATTCCCACAGAGATATTCAGCGCGCTGCCTTATATTGCGACAATCGTGGCCTTTATCCTGGCCACCGGAAATTTCCGGAAAGTACATACTGCACAGCCGGCTGCTCTAGGGAAGCCTTACGACAGGGAGGCACGGTAGTAAAAGAGTGCATTATCGGTCGAATGACCGTCTGCAGCGATGGAAAGTCTTATGAAGGACTTCTATTGCATGGATACATGAAAAAAATAACAAAAGAAAGGAACGAAGACGATGAAAAGAAAAACTATTGGTCTTGTATTAACTGCGTCCATGCTTCTTGGCACAATGATGGGAGGAACCTGTGTGCAGGCAGCCGAAACAAAAGACGTAAGCGAGCTGGTGATCGGTGAGATCCAGTATTCCGTAATGGAAGACGGCGGATGGGCCCAGGCAATGCATGAGGGACTTGTTGCAGCCTGTGAAAACCTGGGTATTGATACTTCCACTAATCTGCTGACTATGGAAGAGATTTCCGAGGAAGATCCGGCGCTTCTCCAGGCAGCTGTAGAAGAGCTGGCTTACAGCGGAGCGGATATCATCATTGGAGGTTCCGCCGGTTACGCGGCAGCTCTTTCTGAAATAGCAGATGAATATCCGGATATCGTATTCGCGCAGCAGGGAAATGATGTTTATGATAATATCGTAGAATTTCAGATCCGTGGCTATGAGGGAATGTTCCAGGCCGGTTATCTTTGCGCCCTGCTGAACGAAGGCTCCAATGAGCTGGGCTTTGAGGCAAGTATGGATGAAGCATCTGTGCGCACAGCTATTAACGCCTATGCTCTTGGCGCGAAATATGCCAATCCGGATGCTACGGTACAGGTGCTTTGGGCAGACAGCTGGTACGATTTGGATATTGAGTCCAACAATGCCCAGAGTCTTATTGACAGCGGAATTAAATATATGGGAATAGAAGCTTCTTCTCCGGCAGTGCCTCAGACCTGTGAGGAAAACGGCGCTTTCTGTGTAGGTTATAACGTAGATATGCAGGAGTATGCGCCAGGAGCAGTCCTGACCTCTTTTGTATGGAACTGGACTCCGATTTTTGAGGATATCCTGCAGCAGACAGCGGACGGTACCATGGATCGTTCCGCTAACTACTATGAAGGCGGAGAATGCTCCGTATTGGCTGAGTTTAACAGTGAATTGGTTCCGGAAGACATCCAGGAGCAGGTGCTGGCTGTGAGGGACCAGATCGCAAGCGGAGAAATCTCTGTATACGGCGGGGAATTGAAGGATGACGAAGGCAATGTCCTGGTAGAAGAAGGGCAAACTATGAGTGATGAAGACATCCTTGCTCAGAACTTCTTTGTGGAAAATGTTATAGGCGGCAAATAAGTTTGAAAGCAGGCTTTTGAATCTGCCTTGACAACGCGGAAAGCGCGTATGAAGGAGAGGGTTTGAAAGTGAATGCGTCAGAAAGAGGTAAGTGTGAAAGTAAACTTTCACATCTACCATTATTGACGCAGTAGATGCGTCAGAAAGAGGTAAGAATGGATAAAAAGAAATTTTTAGAAATTTGCCAGAGGAGTTATACTGGCGAGAAAGTGGAAAAAAATGACTGGGATTTAGAGTATGTAGTTGAGACCGTGATGGATTTGGTAGACGAGTATGATTTTTCCTGGGATAAAAATGTGATCATTCCAGAGGATGAAAAACTTTTCCAGGATATGTTCGAAGCTTCCAAGAAACTGGTTGACCGTATCGGTATGTACAATCTGTCCACTCAGCGTGTGATCCGTTTCTCAAAGGAAGAGATCGAGGAAGGCATCCGCGGCATGAAGACGGAGCTTACCATGGGAGAGGGTAAGGATGCCGTAACCCTGGTGGCAAGAAAGGTGGAAGACGAGCGGGAGCCTGTCATCTGGGCAGGAAATCCAGGCTGCCCCACACCGGAAGAAATTTACTATCCCATCATAAAAAGCGTGGCAAAGGAGCCGCTGATCGATCTTCTGACTTGTGGATCTCTGGTGGATGTGGACGGATTTCCGGTAAAGAGCGGAGATGTGACGGAGGTGTTCGCTGTTCGTAAAGAGCTGGCATATCTTCATCAGGCCCTGAAAGAAGTGGGACGTCCGGGAATGGGACTTTTAGCTGCGGAAAGCGCAGTAACAGAAGTTGGTGACTTTGCGGCTTGTTACGAAAAAGCGCTGCGTCCCTGTGATTCTCATCTGGTGGCTACCTTTAATGAATTGATGATCGACAATGGAAACCTGCTCCGTGCGGCAAATGCTTTGGATTACGGCATGAAAAATGCCTCTCTTGCCTGTACCATGGTGGGAGGAATGGGAGGAGATGCTCCCGGGGCTACTATGGTAATGATCGCCTCGATTCTGGTTGCAAACCTGCTCTGCGCTGCAGATTATCACCTTTGCCATCCGATCCATATCCAGGATGTGGCGACTACTGCAAGAGGCTGCCTCTGGCTTCAGGCAGTGCTGTGCCAGACTTTTGCGTCTCAGGCTCCGGCGGTCATTGTGTGCGACCTCTGGCCTGCCAGCGGCGCTATGACCAAGGAATTGCTTTATGAGGTGGCTGCCAATACTTTGGTGGTTACTGTGTGCGGCGGACACCTGGAAGGGGTGGGAGCTGCCAATGGAAATGCGCCGAACGGCACAGGATTGGAAGTACGGCTGATGGCAGAGGTTGGAAAAGCAGCCGCCAGACAGAAGCTTACCAGAAAGCAGGCCAATGAGATGGTACTGAAACTTCTGGAAAAGTATGAAGGAGTGTTCCGCAAAGAAGGCGGAAATCCCGGCGTGCGTTTTGATAAAGCCTATGATATGGATACGCTTACACCGCTTCCACAGTGGCAGGCTATGTACGATGAAGTAAAAGCAGAATTGATCCAGATGGGACTGAAGCTGTAATTTGGAATGATATCTATAGTTTTTGCTGTGTTTTCTAAAAACAGAATGAAACCGCTGCTCACAGGCTGCCTGTGAGACAGCGGTTTTTTGTATTTTCAAGCTGTTTTCCGGGTGTGGGCTGGAAGCAGAGCCGGGAATTATTCCTGATAAAGAGAGGCAAGAGCAGGAAGCAGCATAATGCACTGCCTGTAAATCAGGGGATATTCCCGGCGGGGCAGAGGACATTTCGCGCGGCCGGTTTCAATGGTGACAGAAGGGATTCTTAAGGTTTCCATAAAATAATCGCTGCATCCGGCTCCCTCTGTTTGGGCTTTTACGGTAGAGCACATAGGGTAACCTATGGCTTTTCGGATGCATTGTGCAAGTTTTTTGTCTTCTTTCAGGAGTTTTCCAGAGCTCCCGTAATTCCAGTAGATAAGCCTTCCGCAGGAATGAAGAGAAACGCAGCAGCGGGGGTTCCACCGCTTCGCAGCTTTTAGGAGTGCCTGGGTTTCATGCTCGCTTTCAGGTGATTTTCCCTTATATTCTGCAAAGGAGGGAAAGGGGATGCCTTTATATTGTTCCCATCCGGCATTGAAATTTCTGTTGATATCCACGCCCCGGGCATTGGACTTCCATTTTTGAAAATAAGTCTGCTCATTTAAAATAAGTCTTCTGTATTTTTTATCCCGCTGATAATACATACGCAGCCTTTTCCTAAGAGAAGGATTTCGGATGCCTTCCGGCCCGGACTGGCTGATGACAACTCCATCGGGATTTACCATGGGGATGAGATGAAAACATACTTCCTGCATAAGGCTTTTCTGGGATTCTTGTAAAGGAATTTGCAGGTAATCTTCTATCAGGGCAAGGACAAGAGCTGTGTTGGCATATTCTCTTCCATGGACAGCGGCATGGATTAAAATGTGACAAGGAGCGTCTTCGCAGCCAAGAGTAGCTTCTATGATTTTTCTTTTGTCAGCCGTTATACCAAGTGTGTGCAGGCGGAGCCGGCCGCAGTGGATTTTTTCCAGTTGATACAGATGCCGCTTCATTCCTTTGTAAGTATGGATAAATTTTTTTTCCATTTTTTATAAGGCTGCAGGAGTTTTTATTTATTGTATGCAGGCAGAGCCGGTTTTTTGCCGTTCCTTTATTATAAGGCTGAGACACAAAAAATATGGAAATATCGGAAAAAATAAGGAAAAAAGTAGTTGACAGATATTCGGGGGTATAATATAATTACTCAATGTGACGTAGTGCGAAGAGCGCTTAAGCCAAAGCCCCGGCGAAGGCGTTTTACCAGCGGTTTCGGACATTTCCGCAGTTAGTTTTGCATCCGCGTCTCCAAGTATTACTTATTTTCGCGGGTCACCGCGGTTAAACTTAATGATCGTTGATAAATAACAGGAGGTAAGACCATGCAGACTTATATGGCTAATCCAGATAAAATCGAAAGAAAATGGTATGTTGTTGACGCTGATGGATGTACACTTGGCCGTCTGGCTTCCGGTGTGGCAAGCGTTTTAAGAGGTAAAAACAAACCTCAGTTTACACCCCACATTGACACAGGCGATTATGTAATCGTTGTAAATGCGGATAAGGTAAAAGTGACAGGTAAGAAATTAGACCAGAAGATTTACTACAGACACTCCGATTATGTTGGTGGAATGAAAGAAACCACATTAAAAGAAATGTTAGCAAAGAAACCGGAAAAGGTTGTTGAGCTTGCAGTAAAGGGCATGCTTCCTAAGGGACCATTAGGAAGAAGCATGTACAAGAAACTTTTCGTATATGCAGGACCGGAACACAAACATGAAGCTCAGAAACCAGAA
>CALIZJ010000209.1 GCA_938028845.1 uncultured Blautia sp. | reverse complement strand
GGTGACGGACAGTCCTATAAGGCGGAAAAAGGAGAGGCTTATAGGATTATGACAGGGGCGCCGTTTCCCCAGGGAACGGATACGGCTGTGAAACAGGAAGATACGGATTACGGAGAAGAAAGGGTCCATATTTATAAAGAGCAGAAACCTTATGACAATTATTGTTTCCAGGGAGAGGATTATAAAAAGGGGACACTCCTTTTAAAAGAAGGTATCTTTTTAACCTTTGCGGAACAGGGCATTTTATCCGGTATTGGGCGGACCCATGTGAAAGTGTATAAAAAACCTTCTGTTCGCATTTTTACCACAGGAGATGAGCTTTGCATGCCGGGAATGTCTCTTGCTCCAGGGAAAATCTACGACTCCAACGGGATGATGACTGCAGCCAGGCTCAGAGAGCTTGGCATAGAACCCTTATCCGTATCCCACGCCGGAGACGATGAAAAAGAGCTGGCACGAATCTTAGAAAAAGCCAGTGAGGACACAGACATTATCCTCACCACAGGGGGCGTTTCCGTGGGAAAGAAAGATATTCTTCATGGCGCGCTTAAACGTCTGGGAGCAGAAAAAATATTCTGGAGGATACGCCTTCAGCCTGGAATGCCAACGATTTTTTCTGTATATAAAAAGACTTTGATCCTGTCCCTTTCCGGAAATCCTTTTGGAGCTATGGCGAATCTGGAACTTTTGTTCCGGCCCATACTTGGAATCCTTATGGGAACAGACCGCTTTTCTATGGAAAAAAGAACAGGGATCCTAAAAGATGTTTTTCCTAAAAAGAGTAAGGTACGCCGCTTTGTGAGAGCAAATTATAAAGAGGGTATGGTAACGCTTCCGGAAGGGATCTTTTCATCAGGCGCTATTGGCACGCTTCGGGGGTGCAACTGCCTTTTGGATATCCCGGCAGGAAAAGAGCCGCTGAAAGCAGGAGAAGAGGTAATGGTATGGATGCTGTAAAAAAGCCTTATGTTGCCGCTGTGAGCGGAGTGAAAAATTCCGGAAAGACCACCTTTTTAGAAAAATTGGTAAGGGAGCTTACCAAAAGAGGATACCGAACGGCAGTCATAAAGCACGATGGACATG
>CALIZJ010000208.1 GCA_938028845.1 uncultured Blautia sp. | reverse complement strand
TGTGCATAATCCTGCATTTTACAATGAGTGGTCTCAAATCCGCCGATAAGATGGCGCAGGTTCTGTAAATCCAACTCTGAAATCTCTGTCATGATACTACCTCCTCGTTTAGATTACAGTAGATAGTATCTCTCCATTCTTTATTTCTATACGCATTCGTGGGGCTATAAGTTTCTCCATTACTCTCCAATAAGCCAGTTATACATTTCTTCATACTGGCGGGCGGAATTATTCCAGGAGAAATCCTTTGCCATAGCACGGTCTACCATTTTATTCCATTCACGTTTTTTATCATAAAAGATACGCTCTGCATTACGAATAGTGTAAAGCATCTCATGTGCGTTATAATTACGGAAGCTGAAGCCGGTACCGGTGCTTTCAAACTCGTTATATGGCTCTACCGTGTCTTTCAGTCCGCCGGTCTCCCTTACGATAGGGATGGTGCCGTAGCGCAGGCTCATTAACTGGCTTAAGCCGCATGGCTCAAACAGAGACGGCATAAGGAAAGCGTCAGAAGCCGCATAAATCCGATGGGACATAGGCTCGTCATAGTAAATCTGAGCGGAAACTTTATCGGAATACTTCCAGGCAAAATGACGGAACATATTCTCGTAACGCTCATCTCCTGTTCCCAAAACTACGATCTGTACTGCGTCCTGGCAAAGCTCGTCCATAATATAGGCAATCAGGTCAAAGCCTTTCTGATCCGTAAGGCGGGACACAATGCCGATCATCATTGCCTTTGGGTCCTCTGCAAGTCCCAGGTCTTTCTGGAGCTGGATCTTGTTTTTCACCTTCTCTTTACGGAATGTAGTGGCGTTATAAGTCTTCGTAATGTAAGGATCTGTCTCCGGGTTAAAAATATCATAATCAATACCGTTTACGATTCCTCTTAAGCTGTTTGCGCGGGCACACATAAGTCCGTCCAGTTTTTCCCCATAAAAAGGAGTTTTGATCTCTTCTGCATAAGTATTGCTCACAGTAGTGATCGCATCTGCAAAAACAATACCGCCCTTTAAGAAGTTGGCATCTTTGTAAGCTTCCAGTTTATCCGGTGTAAAGTAATAATCGGACAAGCCGGTAATGCTTTTAACTGTTTTTACATCCCATACTCCCTGGAATTTCAGGTTATGGATGGTCATTATTGTCTTAATTCCCCAGAAAAATTCATTCTGCTGGAAGGTATCGTGCAGATACACGGGAACCAGGCCTGTCTGCCAGTCATGGCAGTGGATGATATCCGGACGGAAGCCGATCACCGGAAGCACAGACAGAACCGCCTTGGAGAAAAATGCGAATTTTTCCAGATCCCACGGTGCGCTGTCATAGGGTTTCGGGCCGCTGAAATAATACTCATTGTCAATAAAATAGAATTTAATACCTTCATACTCCATCTGCATGATTCCCACATAGCAGTTTTTATACCCCAGATCCATGTAAAAATGAGTGATATATTCCATTTTATCCTTCCATTCCTGCTTCATGCAGGCGTATTTCGGAAGAATGACGCGGATATCAAAATAACGCTTGTCAAAGCACTTGGGCAGAGCCCCGGCTACATCGGCAAGTCCTCCTGTTTTAATAAATGGTACAGCCTCTGATGTTGCGAATAATATCTTCTTCATTCCGTAATTACCCCTCCTTAGTAACTTACTTTTACGAAAGAGTTTTTGACTCTTAATTGTATTTATTATACCCCAAAACTCTATTAATGGAAAGAGTGATTTTTATATTCCAGTCTTATCTTATCCGCGATCAGAGCAATAAATTCAGAATTTGTAGGCTTTCCTTTCCCGGTGCTCACCGTATATCCAAACAGTTCGTCTATGGTATCCATCTTACCTCTGCTCCACGCCACCTCTATGGCATGGCGGATGGCACGCTCCACCCGGCTGGGGGTAGTCTGATGTTTTTTCGCAATGGTGGGGTACAGGATCTTGGTGATGGAATTCAACATTTCCATATCGTCTACAGAAAGGATAATGGCATCCCGCAGGTATTGATATCCCTTTATGTGTGCCGGAACACCAATCTCATGGATCACATTGGTCACATCCGCCTCCAGGTTTCTTTCTTTATATGTATTCTGTTCTTCGCTTCCGTTCTGGCGGGTAACCTCACGCGCTTTTTTCTCTCCCACGCGGCGTATGTGTTTGATCCTGTTTAAAAGCATCCGGTTATCAAAAGGCTTGAGCATATAATAGTCTGCCCCAAGATTAAAGGCGTCCTCAGTAATCCGCTCCTGTCCCACTGCAGATACGACAATAAAAGATGGCACTTTTTTCAGACTTGTGTCATGTCCAAATTTTTCCATTACAGAAAGTCCGTCCACTTTTGGCATAATGATATCCAAAACGACCACATCCGGTTCCTTTTCTTTGATGATCCTGCAGATTTCTTCCCCATTGTGGGCTTTTCCCACAAGTTCAAGATCCTTATCCTCCTCGATGAGCCTGCCTAAAAGTTCTACCATTTTTTCATTATCGTCTGCAATCGCCACATTTAATTTTCCCATGAGGCTTATCCTCCTAACTACATCATTCTTTATTTATGCAATAAACTCGGCGCCATTCGGTTTCCTCTTGCACATCAAAGACATTATAGTAGAACGCAAATGACGAAATCAAGCCAAAAGTGGGGTAAACCCTCCATTTTCGTTCGACAGGAAACGTGATTTCCTTCTGTCATTTTTCTACAGAAAAGGGGATACTTAGAGCTGTTCCTTCATTTTTCTTTTTTCTGTTTTCTAAAAAAATCCAATTATCCGCCAACCTGTTTTTTCCGTCTTCAAAACGAGCTGCCCCAAAGCCGCCATTTTTAAGGAGTTCGGACGCAGCCCATTTTGCGTCAGGATTTTTATCACAGATTCCCTTTAATCTCCCAAATCCTACACAACCTTCCCCTACATGATCTGACAAGAATCAGCCGCTTATTCCTTCCAGCATAGTTTCGGCAAAGATGCCGTAGCCGCTTGTAGAATCCTGTACAAAGACATGGGTGATGGCTCCCACGAATTTTCCATTTTGTACCACTGGGCTCCCAGACATCCCTTGCACAATCCCTCCCGTAGCATCCAAAAGCCTCTGATCCGTGATCTGGATCACAAAACTTTTATTCGTATCCTCATGATTCATATCTATTTTCGTGATTTCCGCCGTATATTCCTGCACTTCTCCGTCTATGCTGCAGTAAACAGAAGCGGGCCCGGTTTCCATCTCCTGCTTATATCCTACAGGCATCTGCTGCAGTTCTATATTTCCGCCTATATTCCCATTGAAAGAGCCATAAATGCCGTTTTTCGTATTTGAGGTGATGGTGCCGATCACATTACGGTCATCGTAATGGATCAGGCCGGAAAGTTCCCCCGGATAACCGTTGCTGCCCTTTTGTATTCCTAGGATCTGTGCCTGGTAAAGAGAACCGTCTTTAATGTTTAAAAGTTCACCAGTATCCACATCGCTGATCCCATGTCCCAGAGCGCCGTAATGTCCTTCTCCGTCCACAAAGGTCAGGGTGCCGATTCCCTGGGTATCATCCCTTACCCAGATTCCAAGCTTATACTCTCCTTCTGTGTCCTTTACCGGAGTCACAGATACAGGAATCGTCTCGTCTCCGCGCTTTACATCCAGGACCACATCCTCCCCATTCAGATTTTTTAAGTCATCCATCAATTCTTTTTTTGTAGAAATCTCCTGCTGGTTAAATGCTACAATGTAGTCTCCCGGTTTGACGATATTTTTTGCAGGCTCTTCTGTAGTGCCGTCTTCAGACAGGATTTCTCCTGTATCTACGATCAGCACTCCCTGGGTCTCCATATAGATGCCTACTGCACTGCCGCTTATAAGCACCTGGGAACTTTCTGTAGGAATCACCTTTATTTCCTTAAAAGGGATCAGCCCAAACAGCTTGCAGGGAATCCGGTAGCTTCCTTCCTGGGAAACAGTGATGGCATCCTCAAATGTAAGCATTGGATGCTCCAAAAGTTCCTGTACATCCTGGCCCTGCCCCTGCGCCACATGCAGCTTGTCAGGTATCTTCCTGTCCAGATAGCGGTATCCCAGACACCCTATGGCAAGAAGATCCAGCCCCAGACACCACAGCACAAAACGCCGGTATTTCCTCTTTCTGTTCATTCTGTCACATCCTTTACATACATACTAAAAAAGAGAGGATCTCCTTTCGGATCATCCTCCCTTAGTATGCTGTAAAAGCATTTATTTCAGTCTTGTATTTTTATGTACCTGTGCCAATTCTTTCATTTCCCTGGCATTTTCCACCACGGCAGGAGTAATCTGCGCGCCGCCTAAAAGCCTTGCCAGCTCCCGGACAGACTCCTCTCCGTACAGAGGATGGATCTCTGTGATCGTCTCCATACCTTTCATATGCTTTTCTATCTCAAAATGTGTGTCTGCCATAGCAGCGATCTGAGGCAGATGGGTAATACACAATACCTGGTGATGTCTGCCGATCACCGCCATCTTCTCTGAAACTTTCTGTGCCGTCCTGCCGCTGATCCCGGTATCTATCTCGTCGAATATCAGCGTTTCAATCTGATCCCGGTCTGCCAGGATGGCTTTTATGGCAAGCATGATCCTGGATAACTCTCCGCCGGACACAATCTTTCCAAGAGGTTTCAAACTTTCTCCCGGATTTGTGGAAATGCGGTACTCTACATTATCTTTTCCGTTTTCTGTACAGTTTTTCTTTTCTTCAAAATGAATTTCAAAATTCACATCCAGGAAATTTAAGTCTTTAAGACCTTCTATGATCTTTAATTTTAAATCATTACTGTATTCTTTCCTGATTTTTGACAGTTCATGCGAAATCTCGTTTAAATTTTTTTCTGCTTTTTTCAGCCTGTCTTTGGCTTCCTGGAATTTTTTGTCATATTGGTTGATTATTTCCAGTTTTTGCTCCCGTGCCTCTTTATAGGCAAGGATCGCCTGGATACTCTGTCCGTATTTTGATTTCAGGCTGTTTATGGTATCCAGACGCCGTTCCACTTCGTAAAAAGAAGCATCGTCAAAGGACATCTGATCCAGATAAGAAGAAACATCCCTGTTAAAATCGTTTAAAAGTCCCTCGATTTCCTCTAGAGTCTGGTAAAACCCTGAAATCTCCTCATCGTATTCCATGACTTTATTAAGCTCCCGGAGAGCCATTCCAAGCTGTTCCCCGGCGCCGTCACCCTCATATCCCGCAGAAGCGTGCACAAGCTGCAAAGCCTCCAGGATCTTTTTTCCGTTAGCAAGTTTTTTATACTGACGGGCCAGCTCCTCATCCTCACCTGGAACAAGGCGGGCCTTTTCAATCTCCCCGATCTCAAATTCCAGAAAGGCTTTTTCCCGGTTCCTCTGCTCTTCATTCATGTCAAGAGCTTCCAGATCCTGTCGGCATTTTTTATATGCCTCATATGCTTTTTTTACTTTTTTCTTTAAAGGAGAGATTCTCTCCCTCCCGTATATATCCAGTATCTCAAGCTGCTTGTCCCCATACAAAAGAGACTGGTGCTCATGCTGTCCGTGAATGTCCAAAAGGCATGCCGCCGCAGCCTTCATCTGCCCAACTGTGCTGGTAGCTCCATTAATCTTGCTGATGCTTCTGCCGTCCATGATCTTTCTGGACAGCAAAATCTGAGAGTCCTCCAATTCAATGTCCAAGTCCTTTAATATGCTCCTTACTTTTTCGTCCTTTACCTCAAACAGCAGCTCTACCAAAGCATAAGGCGCGTTCTCCCGGATCATATCCCTGGATATCTTTCCGCCTAAAATAAGCTGCATAGACCCTAACAGTATGGATTTTCCGGCACCGGTCTCTCCGGTAAGGATATTTAAACCAGGACCGAATTCCATATCGATTTCTTCTATCAGTGCAAGATTTTTTACATGAAGCTGAATCAACATATTTTTATATCTCCTGTTCCTTCTTTCCCAGGATCTGTGCCAGTTTTTCCCTGACGTCTTCCGCCTGGTCCGCCGTCTTTGTCACGCACATGACCGTATCATCCCCGGCAATGCAGCCTAAAATTTCTTTCCATTCCAGTGCATCCAGCGCCGCAGCCACTCCCATGGCCATACCTGGAACGGTTTTGATCACCACGATATTCTGTCCGGTATCTATACTTGTAAGAGCATCGTGCAGGACTCTGGTGTATCTGTCTCCCATTGAACCGGAGGCTTCCTTCAGGATTGCATAATGAGACTTTCCGTCTTTTCCTGTTACTTTTGTCATCTTTAAAGCCCGGATGTCCCTGGAAACTGTAGCCTGTGTCACCTTAAACCCCGCTTCGTTAAGCTTTGCAGCCAGTTCTTCCTGGGTATCGATATCGTATTGCTGGATCAGTTCTTTTATTTTCTCATGTCTAGCTACCTTCACCTTAGTCCTCCTAATTGTTGCCCATCTTTTGTCTTAGTACCTCTACAAAATTTAAGTGATTTAGTTTCAATATCTTTGTGCTGACAGCGGATTTTTTAATCTGAATCCGATCCCCTGTCACCATGGGGATTGCAGTATCCCCGTCAAAGGACGCCAGCCCGTTTTCCTTGTCCTCACGCCTGCCTTCCCCAATTTCCACCGTGATCACATCCTCCGGCGGAAAAACAATGCTTCGGATGTTTAATGTATGCGGCGCGATGGGGGTCATGATCATCATGGATGCACTTGGGGAAACGATAGGACCGCCGGAAGAAAGGCTGTATCCCGTAGACCCTGTAGGGGTGGCAATGATGATCCCATCCGCATTATAGGAATTAAGATACTCTTCATTCACATAATTATTAAACCGTACCACGCGAAGAGGGCCGTCCCTGCTGATCACGATATCGTTCAGTGCAATATCCCTGCCGATCACCTTTCCCTCCCGGTAGACTGTTCCGGTCAGCATCATCCGCTCTTCCACTTCATAGCTTCCCGCCATAAGCTTATCCAGAGACGGATACAATGACTGTGTGTCCACCTCCGCCAGAAAGCCTAAATTTCCCAGGTTAATCCCAAGAAGGGGAATCTCCCTGTGTACCACGTCCCTTGCAGCCTGCAAAAGCGTACCGTCCCCACCCAGAACTATGATACATTCCGTTCCCTTTGGAATCCGTTCCGGGTCCGTGTAATGAAAGGGACCATTACGTCTTCGCTTTGCCTGCTGCACCTGACATTCTCTTCCATTTGCCTTTAAATATTCCACGATCTGACCGGTTATCTTAAGGTCTTTATCTTTGTCGCTGTTGGTTATAATATAAAACTTATCCATGTTTCATGTTTCCTTAGTCCAGTTCTCCATGGGCCTCGGCGACCACAGCTTCGATATTTATACTTTCTGGAAGCTGTACAGCCGCGCCTTCATCCCTCTTTTTTAAATGGAGAAGATACTCGATGTTTCCTTCCGGTCCCTTAATAGGAGAATAGGACAGATGCAGCGGTTCCAGGAAAATACTCATGGCATACTCTGTCACTGTACGAATCACCTCTATGTGCACCGCCGGATCACGGACCACGCCTTTTTTTCCCACCTTTTCTCTGCCTGCCTCAAATTGTGGCTTAATAAGGCACACGATTTCCCCTTCTGGCGTGAGAAGATTTCTCACAGGAAGCAGAACCTTCGTCAGGGAAATAAACGAAACATCTATAGAAGAAAAATCTACAGGTTCCTGGATATGCTCCAAAAGTACATAACGGATATTGGTCTTTTCCATACAAACTACCCTTGGATCATTGCGCAGCTTCCAGGCAAGCTGGCCGTATCCTACATCCACGGAATACACTTTTACCGCCTGGTTTATAAGCATACAGTCCGTAAACCCTCCTGTGGATGCGCCTACATCCATACATACTTTACCGCTTAAGGAAATGTCGAAATTTTTCATGGCCTTTTCCAGCTTTAAGCCTCCCCGGCTTACGTAGGGGAGCACATTTCCTCTTACTTCTATCTTCACAGTCTCTTTAAACATGGAGCCTGCCTTATCTTCTTTCTGTCCGTCCACATACACTTCTCCAGCCATAATATACGCCTTTGCTTTTTCCCTGGACGGTGCAAGGGAACGTTCCACCATCAGAACATCTAATCTCTTTTTCATGCTAGTTTTCAAATCCTTCTATCGCCTGAAGGATACGGTCCGCAGAAAGGCCGATCTTTTCGTGAAGGCTTTCCACTTCCCCATGAGGGATAAATCTGTCCCAAATGGCAATAGGAAGCACCTGCGCTGTGGGATGGCACGCTTCCATATAGGCAGCCACATGCTCTCCGAATCCTCCGTTTTTTACATTTTCTTCTACTGTTACAAACACCTGATGATCCTTTGCCAGTTCGTCAAAAAGGGAGGTATCCATGGGCTTTACGAACCTTACGTTCACAAAGGTAGGCGCATACCCTCTCTGGCAGAGCGTTTCATAAACACTCTGGCAAATCTTCACCATATTTCCCACTGCCAGGATCGCCAATTTTTTCCCCCGGTGCAGGATCTCGCTTTTTCCAAGACGAATAGGCTCTTTATGCTGGGAAAGTCCTTCATAAGCCGTTCCCCTGGGATAACGTATGGCAATGGGGCCCTCATAACCAACGGCAAATTCCATCATCTTATCCAGCTCCCAGGCATTTTTCGGCGCCATCACCGTCAGATTGGGGATCATGGTCAGATAAGAGAGGTCAAAACATCCCTGATGGGTCTCCCCGTCTGCCCCTACAAGTCCGGCACGGTCCACTGCCAGGATCACATGAAGTTTCTGCATACACACGTCATGGAGGATCTGATCCACTGCCCTTTGCAGGAAAGAGGAATAGATCGCCACTACAGGAACCAAACCGCCCAGAGCCAGCCCTGCCGCAAAAGTCACTGCATGCTCCTCTGCGATTCCCACATCAAAGAAACGGTCCGGATAGTTTTTCTGGAATTTGATAAGTCCGGTTCCTTCCGGCATAGCAGCTGTTACTGCCGCCAGCTTTTTCTGCACGCTTCCAAGGCGGACCATCGTCTTTGCAAAAACATCTGTATAAGTAAGGGCTTTTTTCTTTGTAAGAGGTTTGCCGGTCATCACATCGAAAGGACCTGTCCCATGAAAACGCTCCGGATGGGTGCTGGCCGGTGTATAGCCTTTTCCCTTTTTAGTCAGGACATGCACCACCACCGGGCCTTCCACTCTTTTCGCCTCATTAAATAATTTCATCATCTGACGCATATTGTGCCCGTCCACAGGCCCCAGATAAGTCAGTCCCATATTTTCAAAAAGCATGCCCGGTATGAAAAGCTGCTTAATGCTGCTCTTTGTCTTTCGCACCGTATCTACGATAGCCGTCCCTACCTTGGGAACCTTTTTCAGCTTTTTGGTGACATTCAGCTTGATCCCTGTGTACGCTTCCGCTGTGCGCAGAGAACTTAAATAGCTGGACATCCCGCCTACGTTTCTGGAAATGGACATGCTGTTATCGTTAATAATGATAATAAAATTCGTCTTCAGCTCCGCGGCATTATTTAACGCCTCATACGCCATGCCTCCGGTAAGCGCTCCGTCTCCGATGACAGAGACTACATAATGCTTCTGTCCCAGGATATCCCTGGCCCGTACATATCCAAGTCCGGCGGAAATGGAATTGGAGCTGTGTCCTGTATCAAAGGAATCGCAGTCACTTTCACACCGTTTGGGAAAGCCGCTTAAACCGCCTTCCTTTCTCAGGGTAGAAAATGCATCCTTTCTTCCTGTAAGAATTTTATGGGTATATGCCTGATGCCCCACGTCCCAGATCAGTTTATCCTGGGGAAAATCTAAGATATTGTGAAGGGCGATGGTCAGTTCCACCACGCCCAGGTTGGAGGCCAAATGTCCGCCGGTATCGCTTACCGACTGGATCAGCATGCTGCGGATCTCGTCCGCCAGCAAGGGAAAATCTGCCAATGCAATTTTGTGAATGTCATTTGGCTTTTTTATCTTTTCCAGAATCATTTGTATCCTTCTTTCACTTCCTGCGCCTGATCAGATGCTCCACTAAAAGGCTCAGGAATTCATTTTTTTGTTCCAGGCTGTCTAAAAGCTCTATGGCTTCTTGGGACAGGTCTTCTACCTTTTCAGATGCCTGCTGGATTCCGAAAAGCGTGACATAGGTAATCTTATGATTTTTTTCATCGCTTCCCACAGGCTTTCCCAGTTCTTCTTCTGTGCTGGTCACGTCCAGGATATCATCCTTTATCTGAAAGGCAAGCCCGATATTCCCGGCAGCCTTCTCCACTATAGAAACCTGCTCTTTTCCTGCTCCCGCAAGTATGGCGCCGGCCATCATGGAAGCTTCGATAAGAGCGGAAGTCTTATATCTGTAAATATAGTCCAGCATGTCCTGGGTAAGGGGCTTTCCGTCATTTTCCACATCCACGCTCTGTCCGCCAAGCATCCCGTTTATTCCTGTCTTTGACGCCAGAAGACGTACTGCACGTATGACTTTTTCCTCACCCGGCGCAATGTCAAATGCCTTAAACATGGTTTCATATGCATAATTTAAGAGAGCATCACCCCCAAGGATTCCCATGGATTCTCCGAATACCTTATGGGTGGTAAGCCTGCCCCTCCTGTAATCGTCATTGTCTATGGCAGGGAGATCGTCATGGATCAGGGAATGGGTGTGTATCATTTCCATTGCCGCAGCAAAGGGGGCGGCAAGCTTTTCCTCCCCGCCAAAAAGCCGGCAGGTCTCCAAAAGGAGCAGCGGACGAAGCCGTTTCCCGCCGGCCAGCATACTGTAGTTCATCGCCTTTGCCATGGTAGCGGTGAATCCTTCCTCCTTTGGAAGATAGCTCTTTATGATCTCTTCTATTTCATTGACTTTTTTTTCTAACTCACTTTGAAAATTCACTTAATGTACCATCCTCGTTCATCTGCAGCATTTTCTTTTCCACTGTATCCAGCTTTTCGCTGCAGTATTTTAAAAGCTCCATACCCTGTTTATAAAAAAGGAAGGACTCCTCTAAGGATGTCTCCCGGTCCTCCAGCTTCTGTGCCAGAGAATCCAGCTCCTCAAAAGCCTCCTCAATGGTCTTTTCTTCCTCAATCTTCATCTCTTCTGTCATGTTCTGTCTTCCTCTCTGATCTCCTGTACGGATGCCCGGATGCTGCCATCTGTCACTGCAATGGTAAGGGATGCGCCGGGTTTCACATTTTTTACGCTGGTCACTGGATGATTTTCCTCATCCGTCACATAAGAAAAGCCCTGGTTCAGCTTTCTAAGGGGAGAAAGACCCTGAAACCGTTCCAGATATATTCCAAGGGTATGGCGGCAGTCCATAATCCGCCTCTCCACACCGTTTTTCAGCTTTTCTTCCATGTCTATGAGATACTGACGCATATCCCGCAGACGGCTCTCCGGGCTTAAATACTGCATCTGCATCTGATACTGGGCCATACGGCTTTTATAAAGGTCAAGCCTTGTGCGCATAGCTCTGCGGATACGGTCCTCATAAGCTTTCGCCGTCTCCACCACACTCCTATAATCATCCACGGCCAGCTCCGCCGCTGCCGAAGGAGTGGGCGCGCGCAGATCCGCCACAAAATCTGCAATGGTAAAATCCGTCTCATGTCCCACCGCCGAGATCACCGGTGTCCTGCACGCGAAAATCGCCCGTGCCACCTTTTCCTCATTAAAGGCCCACAGATCCTCGATGGAACCTCCGCCTCTTCCCACAATGATCACATCTACTCCGGCATCATCCAGCATACGGATTCCTTTCACGATACTGTCTGCCGCTCCCTCCCCCTGCACCAGGGCAGGATAAAGGATAAGCTGAAGATAGGGATTCCTCCGTGCGGATATATTCCGGATATCCTGGATGGCTGCTCCTGTAGGTGCGGTGACTACGCCAAGGCGCTTAATAAATCTGGGGATAGACTGCTTGTATTCCTTGGCAAACATACCCATCTCCTCCAGCTCTTCCTTCAGGGCAAGAAAACGCTCATACAAAGCGCCTGCACCTTCCAGGGTGATCTCTTTTACATAGAACTGGTATCTTCCGTCCCGCTCATATACGTCCACTGCCCCTCCTGCTACCACCTTATCCCCGTCCTTCATGCGGAAAGAAAGTCCCCGCCGGTTTCCTGCAAACATTACGCAGCTAAGTACCCCTGTTTCGTCTTTCAGGGAAAAATAAATGTGGCCGCTGGTGTGGTACTTTAAGTTTGATACTTCTCCCTTTACGAAAATTTTCCGTAAAAAGAAGTCCTGGGCAAACATGTTTTTTACATACCGGTTTACCTGCCCTACTGAATATACACTGCCCTTCATTCCCCGGGAAGGGGCTGCAGTTTCTCCGCTAAATCCCATATTTCTCACGCTTTTAAAGCTTCCGAAGCGACTTTTCCAAGGATTCCGTTTACAAAAGAACCGGATGCTTCACCGCCGAATCGCTTCGCCAGCTCCACAGCCTCATTGATCGCCACGCCCACCGGTACGTCAGGGTCAAATTTCAGTTCATATACAGCAAGGCGGAGGGCCGTCAGATCCACGCGGCTCATCCTCTTTGTCTTCCATCCTCTGCTGTATTCATTGAGCATACGGTCTATTTCCTGAAGATGCTCCAGCACATGCTGGTATTTTTCTTCCATATAAGCCTGGTCTTCTTCCTTTAAGTCCTTAAGGCTGTCAAAATAAAGAGAAATCTGCTCCGGCATCTCTTCCTGTGGATTAAACTGTGACATAAACAGCAGTTTAAATATGTGTTCTCTCTGTTCTCTTCTTCCCATAGTTCCTCCTAATACAGAAAAAAGGAAAGGTTTACTTTCCTTTTTCGTTCTCCATATCCACACTGGCAATTCTGATATTCACGTCCGCCACTTCCAGGCCTGTCATATTCTCAATGGAGGTTTTTACTTTATCCTGCACCTTTTTGCTGGTTTCCAGGATATTTTTTCCAAACTCGATGTTAAGGGTCAGGTCTACTGTGACAACGCCCTCCAGGACAGTTACTTTAACGCCTTTGGAAAGACTCTTCATTCCAAGCTTGCTGACCAGTTCATTGGTAATGTTTCCGCCCATGCTGGCTACGCCTTCCACCTCTGTAGCGGCAAGTCCGGCGATCATTGCGACTACCTCGTCCGCAATCTTTACCTCACCGATACCGCCTACGTCCTGTATTTTATATGTTGTTCTTTTTTCTGCCATTTTAAAACCCTCCTAAGGATAACAGACGACTGTTTATTCTTAAGCCGTCCTCTCTGCATCGTTAATACTCTATGCCTATTATAACAAAACGCAAAATAAATGAAAAGGGTTTATTTACTGAATTCTGTCAATATTAAATCCGGATTTCTGTCCTCTGTCATGCCTACGCTCCAGGCATTGATAAACAGAAGAAGGGGATTTCCTTTAAGGTCTGTGACCTTTTTCATATCCGAGGTTCCTGTGATCTTGTCTACATTAATTTCATCTTTATTGGCAATCCAGCGGATATGCTCATAAGGCAGATTTTCCAGACGGATCTCTACGTTATATTCGTTTTCCAGACGGTACTTCAATACATCAAACTGCAGCACGCCCACCACGCCTACGATGATCTCCTCCATACCGGTATTCATCTCCTGGAAGATCTGGATAGCACCCTCCTGGGCGATCTGATTGATGCCTTTTACAAACTGTTTTCTCTTCATGGTATCGATCTGGCGCACCCTTGCGAAATGTTCCGGTGCAAAGGTGGGGATTCCCTCAAAAGCAAATTTCTGCCCGGGAGTACAGATCGTATCCCCAATGGAAAAGATACCGGGGTCAAACACACCGATAATATCTCCTGCATAAGCCTCGTCCACCACATGGCGGGACTCCGCCATCATCTGCTGGGGCTGAAGAAGGCGCATCTTTTTGTCTCCCTGCACATGGAAAACTTCCTGGGATGCGTCAAATTTTCCGGAACAGATCCGCATAAACGCAATCCTGTCTCTGTGGGCCTTATTCATATTCGCCTGAATCTTAAACACAAAGGCGGAAAAATCATCGGACATAGGATCGATTACCCCGCAGTCCGCCGTCCTTGGAAGGGGAGAAGTGGTCATTGCAAGAAAATGTTCCAAAAAGGTCTCCACTCCAAAATTCGTCAGGGCAGATCCGAAAAATACCGGAGTCAGATTTCCCTTGTCCACCTGCTCCTGGTCAAAATCCGCACTTGCTCCGTCTAAAAGCTCGATTTCCTCTAAAAGCTGCTCTTTTTGCTCCGGGTCTACCACTTCGTCAAGCCTTGGCTCGTCAATACCGATTTCTTCGATAACACCTTCTTTGGTTCCCTTTTGGGTATCGGAAAAAATAAGCACCTTTTTTGTGTTTCTGTCGTATACACCCCGGAATTTCTTTCCTGAGCCTATAGGCCAGTTTACCGGGCAGGTAGCGATTCCCAGTTCTTTTTCTATCTCATCCAAAAGATCAAAGGTATCGTTTGCATCCCTGTCCATCTTATTGATAAAAGTAAAGATGGGGATATGGCGCATGACGCAGACCTTAAATAATTTTCTGGTCTGGGCCTCCACGCCTTTTGATCCGTCTATGACCATCACCGCTGAATCAGCCGCCATTAAGGTCCTGTATGTGTCCTCGGAGAAATCCTGATGTCCCGGCGTGTCCAGGATATTGATGCAGTAACCGTCATAATGGAACTGCAGCACGGAAGAGGTGACGGAGATTCCTCTCTCCTTTTCTATTTCCATCCAGTCTGAAACCGCATGGCGGGCGGTAGCCTTGCCTTTTACACTTCCTGCAAGGTTAATGGCTCCGCCATACAGCAGAAATTTTTCCGTCAAAGTCGTTTTGCCGGCATCCGGGTGGGATATAATGGCAAATGTTCTTCTTTTTTCTATTTCTTTCGTATACTTTGACACCTTTTGCCTCCTATATTTTCCTTCCACGTTTTAACAACAGTCCTATTCTAGTATAAGGAATACCCGGCTGTCAAGGATATTTCCCCCTTACCCGGCTGCTTCTTTAATCGTAGATTCCTTCTGTGTCGATGGTATAACCGTCATAAGTCCCTGCAGAAGTCTCGCTGTCTTCTGCGGCGCCGGTATCTTCATAGGAAGTGTCCTCTGTATCCGTCTGAACCTCCTCTGAGGCTGTTTCATCAGCTTCATCCGCAGTTTCTGCCTCATCGCTGCTCTGGCTTAAGGGCGTGATGATGATGTTCTCTGCTGCCACCCCTGTTTTTCTTTTTACAATGTCCTCGATCTGGGCTCTCTGCGCATCTTCAAGCGCAATATCCGGAACTACCACATCGGCTGTCTCCCCGGTAAGATTTACCACTACGTTTTCAAAGCCTTTGGCATTTAAAAGCAGCTCTGCTGCCGCTTCTTTTTCCGTCAGCTCTGTCATTGCCACCATGGTGTTGATCGCTTCCTGCTTCTGCTCGTCTGCAATATCCTGATTATTGATGATCTCCTGGAGATCCGCTTTATTCTGGGAACGGATCTGTTCTCTGCTTAATTTCGCCTGGGCAGCAAAATTAGAGGAACCGGTAAGTACGGCTTCACCTGGGGTACTGGTATCTTCAGATTCCAGAGTGTTTTCCCCGCCATCTGCCCCGTTCTCATCCAGAAGGGCTGTTTCATCTGTCAGATCGTATTCCACATCTTCCAGGATGCTGCTTGAATCTGTGCTCGCCTCCTTATCCCGAAACCCCAGATCCGCATCTGCAAAATTCAGATATCCGGCTACCGCGATCAAAATCGCCAGTGAGGTGATGATCACCTGATTCTTTTTCATGATCTTTTTCACTTTTTCTCTCCTCATTTCATTTTCATTACTTTAATTTTATGGGCTTCTATCTGAAATAATGCCATAACTGCCTGCTGAATATTCGAAACAGTAACAGAATCGTCCGCTCCTTCTGCCGCAATAAGTACGCCTGTGACCTTTGTCCCTTCCCCGGTATCAAATCCCATTGGGTCTTTTTCCTGGCCGGTCATTAAAAGCACCTGTACTTTTCCCACCCCTTCTACCTTACTTAAAAGATCCTCCAGTTTTGTCTCCAGCTCTGATTTTGCCGCAGAATTGGTCTCCTCCTCTTCCAGTAAGGAGGTCTTATTTTTTTTCTCCCCTTCATCCGATACCGGAAGTGCCAGAACCACTAAGAGCAGCCCCACTAAAAGCAGCGTCGCCCATTGCTGCCAGCCCATTTTCAATAACCTGGATTTTAAGCTGTCCTTCCCGGATTCCAAAGGCTGCTTCAAGTTCATCTGCAATCCTCCTTTCCTCGTCCGTTTCCGGAGCCTCTTTAAAATACAGGATAACTTCAAGCTGCCCTCCTTCTATATTTACGGCTGCATCCCAAACCTCTATTCCACTTTCTTTTAGTTTCTCCAGGATCTTCTCTTTACTCTCCCACTCATAGCCCTTTTCCAGATAAAATTCCTGAAGGTTTTTCATCTCTTCTTCCTCCCGCAAGGCCGCCTCTTT
>CALIZJ010000207.1 GCA_938028845.1 uncultured Blautia sp. | reverse complement strand
GTTCAGACGTGTGCTCTTCCGATCTCTGTAAGGTTTAATCCCGTTCCTCCTGCCCGCAGAGAAATACAAAAAACGGAAGTTTCATCCTGGTTAAATGCATTTACCAAACGGATCCGTTCTTCTTTTGGAGTGGCTCCAGTAAGAACATAAAAAGAAATTTTTTCCTTTTCCAGTCTTTGGATCACCAGATCCAGCATAGAAGTAAACTGGGAAAATACCAGCAGTTTATGCCCGCCGTTTATGGCATTTTTTATTAACTCCAAACAGGTTTCAAGCTTTGCTGATCCGGCATTGTAATCCTGGTAAAGCAGTCCCGGGTGACAGCAGATCTGACGCAGTTTCGTCATTTCCGCCAGGATCTGAATCCTGGAACCGCGAAATTCCCGCTCCGACTGCCCGGCAAGCATAGTTTGAAGCCGTCTTACATGCGCGTCATAAAGTCTGCGCTGCTCCCCTTCCATTTTAGAAAAAACATTCTTTTCCAACTTATCCGGCAGCTCCTTAAGTACATCTTTTTTCAGCCTGCGAAGGACAAACGGGCGGATCATTTTCTGAAGCCGCGCCTTTGCGCTTTCCTCATCCATCTGTATTACAGGAAGCTCGATTTCTCTTCGGAATCGCTCATATCCATATAAAAAACCGGGCATCAGGTAGTCAAAAATACTCCATAATTCACTTAACCGGTTCTCCACCGGCGTCCCTGTCAACGCCATGCGAAAAACTGCCTGAACAGACTTTACCGCTTTGGCAGACTGGGTACTGTAATTTTTAATGTATTGTGCCTCATCTATGATCTCACAATCAAACTGCAGTTTCTCATAAAATAAAATATCCCTTCGCAAAAGCTCATAAGAGGTGATCAGCACCTCTTTTTCTCCAATATTCTCCAGCATTTCCTTTCTTTCCCAGGCAGTTCCTGCAACCATTTTCACCGGAAGATCTGGCGCAAAACGTTGGATTTCATTTGCCCAGTTAAATACTAAGGAAGCAGGTGTAACGATCAACGCCCTCCATGCTTTCCCTTTCTCCGCCGCTGTAAATTCCGACCATAAAAAAGTAATCGCCTGCAGGGTCTTTCCCAGTCCCATATCGTCTGCAAGTATGCCGCCAAAGCCATATTGCTTTAAGGTTTTCATCCATAAATAACCTTGCTTTTGATATTCCTTTAAGATCTCTCTCTGTTCTTTGGGAACCTCGTATACAGCCTTTCCCATGTTCTTCATATTCTTTATTAAAGAAGAAAAATAGAAATCCCTGGAGGCCAAAAGTGTGCTGCTGTCTTTTAACTGTTCGTCCAGATATAGGGCACGGTAAGAAGGAAGAGAGAGCTTTTCCTTTTTCAGCTCTCTTTCTGTCAATCCCAATCCTTCCCTCAGCTCCAAAAGCTCCTGTATCTGCGCATGGTCCAGATTCAGGAAGCTCCCGTTTTTTAGTCTGTAGAATTTCTGCCGGGGATCATATTTTCCCAATATCTCCATAAACTCTTCCCGGTCCATTCCTTCTACAGAAATCTCCAGATCCAGAAGTCCTGAGGCAAAGGATAACCCCACCTTGACCTTGGGAGGGGCTACAACACGGAGTTTCCGCATTTTTTCAGAGACAAAAACCTGTGCCATCTCCTGAATTCTGGGGATTCCCTCTGTCAAAAGCCTGTATACCTTTTCTTCCTCCTGCTCTAAAAACATCCGGCCTTTTTCGCTGTCATAACTTTCAAAATACTCACAAATCGCTGCCGTCATCTTAAGCTCACCGGAAAGGTCTCTTCTTTCCCGGTCTTTTTCGTTCTCAAAAAGTGAAAAACGATCTGCCCCGTACAGGGCAAATGCCTCACAGGATAACCGATTCTTTTCATCCAGATCCAGATAAACTTTATAAACTGCCTCCTCTATTCCGTTTACATAGACATCCAGCCCCGTACTTTCTACCTGAAAAACCGCCTCCAACTGGGGAAGTATTTCTCTGAAAAACACCGGTACGTGGGCTTTCTGGATGAAAGCCCGGTTTCCGGGCAGTTCTTTCATGCACTGTACAAACTCCTGTATACGGCTCAAGGGTTCCTTTGGTACAAGATAGACCTTTTTGTCCTTAAAATAAATATTGCAGTCCGTACTTTCCACACTGGAAATTCTTTCCATTCGAACCTCTATTCCATCCTTAAGTCCGGTAAGAAAAAGCTGTCTTTCCAGTACCCCATCGGTCACCTGCCACAGTTTTTCTCCTCCGTCTCCAATCCATCCATAAAAAGGTCTTTTTTCAAGGATCCGAAGCAGATCAGCCAGCTCGTCTCCTGTAAGGGGAAGTGCCCTGAGCTTAGGATAACTTCCCGTATAGCTGCGGCCTGTGAAAGCTCTTTGTATATATTTTTTTCCGTTTTTTCTCTCCCAATCCAGGATAAATCCTGCTATTTTTTTCGTCTCTTCTGTAAACGCTTCTGCTGTATGAAAGAATTGCAATTGCTTTCCATAAGTACCAATCCGCCCCTCTTTCATACACCAGACAAACTCGAAAATATCCTTTAATACATAAAGTTTTTCCACACCAATGCGAAATTCTGCACTTACACTATTTCCCACATATTTTAAATAGGGCTCCAGTCTGACCTTCCCGAAAATTTCCGGAGCCATATAGGATGAAACCTGACAAACACGCTGATTTTTCATCAGAGCTGCTAAAGGTGTACTTGTCCTTCTTTCCCCTCTTCTGCCTTCCGGAAGATCCCACACAGCAGGAGGCTCTGTACAAATATTCTTCTCCTTTTTCCAGTCTAAAAGCTGCTGTGCCAAGGGCTTTTTCTCTTCTTTTTCTCTTTCCTCCTGTGCTGTTTTTTTCGTCCGCGAGGAAGAAAGAAGCTTCTCTTTCTCTCCACCAAAGGGAGCCTTTCCGGCTCCAAATCCTCTGGCATAATCTGCAATTACTTTTTTTCTGGTGCAGTAATCTATATATTTTAACAGAACCGCCACACAGTGCTTGCATAATCCTGCATAACTATGAAAAGCAGGACATTCGCAATAAATACTGTCAAGAAAATCTCTCTCTTTGTCATATTTCATTTTTACATGATAATACTTCCCCTGGCTACCTTCTACCAGGGCCTTGACAAGTGCTTCTTTTTCTGTATTTTCTACCTGAAACTCCAGGATTTTTTCTTCACAGCGGTAAATTTCCAGACCTCTTGTATAAGAGCTGGAGTTACACAAAGTACGAATGGACGCTCTTGTTATCATAGACTCTCACTCCAATGACTTTATTTCCTGCTAATGCATCAATTCATAATAAAAAATATACTGCTGCATGATCCCCTGCATCCCTTTATATCTCCGGACAGGAAAGCCCCGTTTGTAATGGGCGTTCAGTGCCTGCCGGATGTGCGTATCAACAGGAAAAGCCTCCAGCATATGCAGGCCGAACAGGCAGATACAGTCTGCTACTTTTTCACCCACTCCATAAAGCTTTAACAATTCTTCTTTTGCCTTTTTATATTTCATTTTGGAAATCTCTTCCAGGTTAATTTCCCCTGCGGCAACGCTTTTCGCTGTCTGTTTTACATACTTTGCCCGATATCCCAAATTACAGTTTAAAAGCGCATCCATATCTGCCAGCGCCAATGCTTCCGGCGCAGGGAAGGTATAATATTCCCTGCCGGATTCCCCTGTCTTTTTCTCTCCATATTCCCGGGAGATATTCTCAATGCAGCGGCGTATCCGTACAATATTATTCTGCTGGGAGATCAAAAAGCTGATGACCATTTCCCATATATCCTGCCTTAAAATGCGGATGCCGCTGCCGCAGGAAGCGGCTGCTGTGAGATATTTGTCATTGGGATTTATAGCCTGAATATATTCCCCATAATCCTGATCCAGGTCAAAGTAGTCCTTCCAAAAAGTATCAAACACTTCCTGGGAACAGTCAAAATATACCTTTTTTCCCTCCTGAGCCGCTTCCAAATACTGATTGCGGGCTGTTATGGAAAAACGACCGGGAGAGATCTCTTTCATCCGGAAGCATTGTCCGGAATTGCTGATCTGGGCAAGATCAAAATGCTCTATCTCCTTTATAAGCATAAGTACCCTTCCTCTTTTCTTTTGTATCTGACTTTTTATTTCTTTATCCTACCATAATAACAGGGCTTTTTCTATGCTTTTCCCATGTAAAGGGCAAAAATACCTCTTACTCATTCTGCCAGTTTATCTGCTGTTCTGTCTGTAAGGAATAGACCTGTAACTCTTTTCTCTCCAAATATTTTTCATCCATTCGGATAGCCTGGATCTGATTGTTGCCGTAGGTTTTATAATAGTAGATTCCCTGATCCACATTCACGCAGCAGGAATAGGTAGTAATATCGCACTTACCTTCCGGCGTCATCACACTGCCCTGCACCATGGCAACTCCGTCCAGTATATGAAAAAACTGTGATATATTGGCGTTTTCTTCCGGACTGCACTTAGAGTTCCATTTAAGAAAAGCAGCCCGGACGAAACGGGATGCCGGGGAAGCGTCGCCGGGAAGCCCCATTCCTCCCATGCCCTGTCCATAGGATTTTAAGTCTAATTCCTGGGAAAACTGATTTACCGGAGGCTGGCTTGAAAGGTTCATATAATTGCATAAATAAGACTGATAAAAGGGAAAAGGGGGATTATTGGTGAGGACGCCCCATGGATTTTCATAAATTTTAAGTCCTTCTTCCACTGCTTCCAGTACAATACATTCCTCTCTGTCCGCCAACATCCAGTGCAGGGGTGCTGTAGGAAGTTTTTCTGTAAATGGAAGCTCTATAATATTCACATTTGCCAGCATTTCCCGCGCTTCTTTTACTGTAGAACAACCTCCTAAAAGCCAGGGGATAATCTCATAAGGCGCCACATTGACAGCCCCTTCTTTTTCTTCTTTATAACAGGCATTTCCAGGGAAATTCAATCCGGCCATACAAAGTCCTTTCTCGTTTACTGCCTCTGCATATAATGGATAATTTTCTGCCACAGAAGCCATGCCGATCATTCCATAATGAACCGTATACTCCTGATTTTTCTTAAATGTTATGGCATAATTTCTCGGCGTAATGACTACCTGCTCCCCAAACTGATACTCCAGATCCAGATTCCTTCCGAAATAAAAATCTCCATTTTTAAATGTTATACAAGTGCACATAATTTCTCCTTTCCGGCAATAAGATTCACCCACTTCTGTTCTTTATATTCTGCCCTGACATCCTGGGTAAGAAAACATTTCATAACAGAAAATCCCGTTTTTTCCGCTAATCTTTTCAAGGCATTTTCTGTATAATCTGTAAAATGCCTTCCATCCTTTATCCGTTCTCCTTCTCCATATTTAAAAGAGGCATAAAGGATTCCTCCCGTTTTTAACGCCCGACACAAGCGGAAAAATACATCCTCCATATCTGCTGCCGCCACGTGAAGAAGGGAAGCGCAGGCCCAGATACCGTCATATTTTTCCCTTATTTCCATCTCCTCAAAAGAAAAACAGGAAACCGGAATCCCTATATGCTTTTCCGCCCAGGCACAGATTTCTTTGGAAGCATCACAGGCTTCCACCTGATATCCCCTGTCCAACAGATACCGGCTATCCCTTCCACTTCCGCAGCCTGCATCTAATATAAGACCCTGAACAGGAAGATACGACAAAAATTCTTCCAAACATACATGCATATCTGCACAGACCGTAGATTTGCAGAAGTCATCCGCATGTTCATCATAATAGGCTATAGTTTCTGCAGATGCTCGCATGTGTTTTCCCTTCTTTCTCTTATTCTTGTTTTTTATCATTTTTTTACTCTTGAATGGGGCATAAATTCTTTCATATTTTCCAAAATTTTATATATAACTTTCAAGGATAAGTATATCTATAAAAAGAAGAAACATCAATAAAAACATTGGTTTTCCTCTCTTTTAAACAAACTCTTTTCTTTTTTATGGTTCTTTATCAGATTTTTCAGAAATTTTTAATTGACTTTTTCCCGCAAAGCTCCTATGATAATAAAATCAATCTCGCGACCATTCGGTCATCATTTTTCCATAGGTTTCTTTAAATTTAATAAGGATACAGAAAGGCATTGCTTTTGCAAGAGACTTTTTTTATAATATAAGTACAAAATGTTCTTTTTCATCTGTGCCTTTCTCTGTCCGGAAAGGTAGGTGTACATGCAGGTGCCAAGAAAGGGGGAAAATACGATATGTGTAAAGCTATCGACGATATGATCCAGG
>CALIZJ010000206.1 GCA_938028845.1 uncultured Blautia sp. | reverse complement strand
CACACCCCATTTTTCCGCCGCTTCTCGGAGAGAAAGATAACTTTTCATGCTGTCACCGCCTTTATCTCTGCAGATTACTTTCCGCTTATTTTTGATTCTTGTTTATTGTCAGATTCATATGTTTGTATTATACGACTATCCAACACTTGATACAAGCGGCTATTGAGAGTCATCTCAGAATCCTATAATAAGCGGCAGGCAGGGCTTATACTTTTATCTATCACCCTGCCTGCCGCTTATATTTTATTCCTGCGGGCAGTTGCCAGGCGAACATGCTTGCATGTCCATTTGGCAACTGCCGCGAGGGGATCTATGTGCCGGCGGCACATGTTTAGCGCCGACCAAAGCCCAGCGTAGACCAAAAACAGTTTGCATTTATACCCAGTCTACAAAAAATACGTGATCCCTGAATTTAAAATAATCTACTTTATCGAAGTCCAGAGGCTGTGACCAAAAGGCCTCCTCTGTCATGAAATACATAAAGTTAAAATCTTTTCTATCAAAACCTTTGAGTGTTCTGGCCTTGCCGTTATTTACATAGTTGTTAAAAATCTCCAAAGCCTCTCTGGCTGCCTCGTAAGCCAAAGTCCTGTTATAAAACTGTCCATTTAATCTTTTCTCCAGGGAGCCGTTTGTCACCACTGAATACTGGGCAAAGCTGCTGCTTCCCTGATAGATCACATAACGAAGTTCTGATGGGAATTCCTTATCTGCTTTAATGGTCCGGTTCAGCGTACACAAAGCAACCGCTTCCATACCGATCTTCCCCTGGTTTCCAGCCTCCGCCTCACAGAAGGCTGCCAAAAGCTCCAGATCTGAAGTCTCCCCGTTTTCAATTCCCGGATGCTCCAGAAATTCCTTCATAAGCGTATACGTCCTCTTATTTCCGGAATCGTATACCTGGACTGTCTTTCCATTTATTTCATACTTGCTTTCTGTGGCAACACCATTTTTATCAAAGGAATAGGTCGTCCCGTCAATAGTCGCTGTCCGGTTTACATACATAACGCCTTTTGAGCTGAAGTAATACCGCTTGCCGTCCAGGGTAAGCCATCCAGTCTGGGCACGTCCGTTTTTCGGACTGAAATAATATTTATTATTTCCCACAGTGCCGAATCCTTTTTGGTATCTTACACCGTTGGATTTCGCAAAATAGAAGTAATACCCTTCAATCTTTTTCAGTCCGGTAGCCATGATGCCTGTACTCGGATTAAAATAGCGGGTATTTCCTTTTGTGTCTTTCTGGAAACCTGTGAGCATCCTGCCATTGGATTTGCTGAAATACCGGAACTGGCCTTTGCTGTTTTCCAGCCAGCCTTTTGCCATTACGCCTTCTCCGCTGGTAAAATAATACTTATACCCCTTGGAGTCTGTCATCCAGCCTCTCGCCATGATCCCGGTCTTGGTGTCAAAGTACCGGGTGTGGCCTGCGCTGTCCGTAAGGTATCCAGTGACCATATAGCCCTGTCCCTTGGTAAAATAGCGCATTTTTCTTCCCTGGCCGTCTCTGCCCCAGCCTTTTAGCTGAACGCCTGTTTTTTTATTAAAGTAATACTTTTTTCCGTTCAGGGTCAGCCAGCCTTTATGGCGGGAACCGTCTTCGTCTATGTAGTAGCTTTTACCATTAATGGTGGTAAATCCCGTCTTGGCAGCCTGTACCTCTTTTGCAGTCGCCGGCACAAGAAACGCACAGGCAGCCGCAAAAACAAACACCAACAGCATAGACCGAAGGCAGCTTTTCCACGATATTTTTTTCATACTCGATCCTCTTCTCATTTCTTTTTAGATTTTTTGACGAAATGTATCAAAAGAATTGCATTGGTTACAAAACTATTACATTTTTAAAAATATTATATAGGATTTCCTATTGCGTGTCAATCTTTTTATCCACTCTGTAACCAACAGCCCGTCCTTTACATATGATGGAGTGTAATCAAAATCTGGAGGATTTTTCAATGAGTGATTTAGCTGCTACAAATTGTGGATGTGGTGAGGAAAGAAATAGCTGTGGATGCGGATGCAACAATGGAACCGCATTTAGTGGATTCGGCGGAGGCGATACCTGCAGCTGCATTTTGTGGGTGATCATTTTAATGTCTCTGTGCAATAACAACGGTTTTGGCAGAAGCGGCTTCGGCTGTGGAAATGATAGCTGCTGGATCCTTGTAGTGCTCCTTCTGTTATGCGGCGGATGCGGCAATGGATGCGGATGCTAATATCCAAAAAGGCAGAGATTAATTCCTCTGCCTTTTTTCCTGCTGTTTTCTTTCACGTTCCCTTTCTTCTCTTTTCTTTTTTTCCAGACATTCCAGATCTATCTCATAAAATGCATTGCCGTCTTTTACAAGCCTTCCTTTTTTTCCATCCATAACAGAAACCCTTTCTAAAATTATTGTTCTTTTCTTTTTTATCATATGTCAGGATAAGCCTTCCCGTCATATTTTAATAGTAAAAAACATATGGTTAAAGGGAACATCCATGGAAGAAAACAAAGTATCTCTTACCGCCCTGGATCAGATGGTAAGCAGCGATAAGACACAGCTTTTAAAAGCTGTGGTCCCTTATCTTCCTCCAAAAAGCCAAAAGCTTTTGTCTGTCTATGCCAAGGCAATGGAATTTGTAAATACTATGGCTGTTTTCTCTTCTCCAAAAAGCATGCAGATGTGCGCCGCTTCCACTTTAGAACCGCTGGAAATGCTCCAGGACATCCGAAGCTATTGCTATGGAGAAAGCCGCCAGAGGCTGGATAAGATCACCGACCTTATAACCATGGTGCAGATACTCCGTATTATGCAGGAAGAACCGAAAGGAGAGGATATTTCATATGAATCAGGATTGGAAGGATAATCCTAAGCTTGCAGGATTAGACAAAAGCAAACTTGACATGCTTCAAAATCTGGCAGACCAGGGAAGCCAAAAAAGTGCCTCTGACATGCTTCCCTTTCTTTTAAGCGCCGCAAATCAGGGAAAAAATAACGGCCTGCGTTTTTCCTCCGATGAAATTTCCCTGATACTGGAAGTACTGAAAATGGGAAAATCCCCGGAAGAAGCAGCTAAACTTGACCGGATTGTAAACATGATGCGTATGATACGATAAAAAACCCGTACCGTGAATATGCTCCCATATGCACGGTACGGGTAATTTTCTTTCAGAATCAATCTTTCTTTTGAATTCCTTCCATAATACAGTCTCGCAAAAGCGCCAGAGCATGAGCGGAAACCTGCTGGCGTATCTTTGTACGGTTTCCTGTAAAATGATATTCCCTGACAATGGTCTTATCATTGTAGCAGCATCCCATAAACACTGTCCCTACAGGTGTTTCTTTCGTTCCTCCGTCCGGTCCCGCGAGCCCTGTCACGGACAGACAGATATCGGCCTTGGCAGCCGCACAGCCGCCCTTTGCCATCTCTTTGGCGCATTTAGCGGAAACTGCCCCTTCCAGCTTTAAGGTGGATTTTTTTACACCTAAAAATTTTCTTTTTGCACGATTGCTGTAGGTGACGAAACCATGACCAAATACCTGGGAAGCACCGGGAACATTTACGATCCTGGCGGCAATGGCTCCCCCTGTACAGGATTCTGCTAAGGCAAGGGTAAGCCCCTGATCCTTTAACATATCTACCACAGCCTCCTCCAGAGTCTTTCTCTCATCTGTGGCAAAAATATTTTTCCCAAAGCGTGTCTTTAATTCCCGCACAACCGGTTTGATCAGCTTTTTACATTCCTTTTCACTGTCAGCCTTTGCCGTAACCCGCAGATGGACTTCACCTGTTTTTGCATAAGGAGCAATGGTAGGATTTTCCTGTTTTTCAATAAGATCCTGGATATCCTCTGCCACCTGGCTCTCTCCGATCCCGCATATTTTTACCATTTGAGAATAAATGATCTCCGGCTGTTTTTTCCGGAAAAAGGGAAATACTTCCTCCTCAAACATGGGCTTTAATTCATTGGGCGGTCCGGGAAGCAAAACCGCAGTTTTTCCGTTTTTTTCAATGATCAGTCCGGGGGCTGTGCCGTTATGGTTGTCCAGGACAATGGCCCCTTCCGGAACAAGAGCCTGTTTATAATTATTAGAAGTGATTCTCCGCTGAGGATTATTCTTTTCGTATTCCTTCATATATTTTTCGATTCTCTCCCTGCTGTGGATATCCTCCACAAGAGGAAGGCCCATTACCTGGGCAGTCACTTCCTTAGTCAGGTCATCCTTCGTAGGTCCAAGACCGCCGGTAAGGATGACCACATCCGAACGGTCCAGGGCAGTTTTTATCGTCTGCTTCATTCTTTCTTCATTGTCGCCCACCACGGTCTGATAATATACCGTCAAACCAAGCTGCGCGCATTTTTCTGCCAGATAAGCGCTGTTTGTATTTACAATGTTTCCTAAAAGTATTTCTGTTCCTACTGCGATCAGTTCTGTAATCATAGTTCCTCCTATTTCTGCATGGTCAATACATTTTTATTCTGAATGATATAGGTAAGCAGAGAAATGATCGTCAGGGCAACGGACAGCCAGATAAAGATTTCCTCCAGGATGTTAAAGATTCCTCCAAAATCCAGGATCAAAAGGATGATCATGATCATCTGGGAAACTGTCTTAAATTTTCCCCAGTAATTCGCAGCGATCACTACCCCGTTTTCAGCGGCGATCAGCCGAAATCCACTGATAATAAATTCCCTGGCAATGATGATGATCACAATCCAGGCTGCAAGGCGTTCCAGTTCGATCATGCAGATCAAAGCAGAACAAACCAGCAGCTTGTCCGCCAGGGGATCCATAAATTTTCCAAAATTGGTGACCAGGTTATTTTTCCTTGCCAGATACCCGTCGAACCAGTCTGTAATGCTCGCCCCGGCAAAGATAACCAGGGAAATATAGCGGTTCGCCTCTCCTCCCCATCCAGTAAGCATAAACACCACCAGAAAAGGTACCATAATCACTCTTAAAACTGTCAGCTTATTCGGTGTATTCATCAGCTAATTCTCCTATCAAATCGTATTCCAGGGCGCCTGTAACGCGTACCCTTGCAAAATCGCCTGTCATCAAAAGCTCTCCAGTCTGTACAAAGATGTAGCCATCCACCTTCGGAGCGTCTCCATAGGTCCTGCCAATATAGGCGCTCTCTCCGGAAACCTTTCCTTCGATCATAACAAGAAGCTCCTGCCCGATCCGGGCGTCTCCTTTTTCCAGGGATATCTCCTGTTGGAGCTCCATCAGCTCATCCCGTCTCTCTTCTTTTACTTCCTCCGGTATCTGTCCCTTCATGGAAGCAGCCGGCGTATCCTCTTCTGCAGAATAAGTAAAGACACCTAGACGGTCAAATTCCATTTCATCCACAAATTCCAGAAGTTCCTGATGGTCTTCCTGTGTCTCGCCGGGAAAACCGCTGATCAAAGTGGTGCGCAGGACGATATCCGGTATCTCCCGGCGAAGTTTGGATACAATATCCATAAGTTCCTTTTTCGTAGTCCTTCGCCCCATTCTTTTTAAAACGGCATCGCTGGCATGCTGGATAGGCAGATCCAGATAATGACAGACTTTCTTTTCTTCTTTCATGACCGTGATCAGGTCGTCGTATATTTCCTCCGGGTAGCAGTAAAGGATGCGGATCCAGCGAATCCCCCGAATTTTGCAAAGTTCCTTAAGCAAAAGATGCAGGGATTTTTTTCCATAAAGGTCTGTCCCATATACGGTGGTTTCCTGGGCCACTAAGATCAGTTCCTTTACACCCTGCTCCGCCATTTCCTCTGCCTGGGAAATAAGCCGCTCCATGGGAACGCTGCGGAAACGTCCCCTAAGCTTCGGGATGATACAATAAGTACAGTGCTTATCACAGCCCTCTGCGATCTTTAAATAGCCGAAATGTCCTCCCGTTGTAAGTATCCTTCCTCCGTCGGTGAGGGGAAGGTAATCGATATCCTTATATTCCTGAAAATGCCTTCCCTCGCAGGCCTCTTCAAGAGCTTTCACGATCTCTTCATAGGAGGTCGTGCCAAGAACAGCATCCACTTCCGGGATTTCCTGTATGATTTCTTCTTTATAACGCTGCGCCATACATCCGGTGACGATAAGCGCCTTACAGCTCCCGGCTTTTTTATATTCAGCCATTTGAAGAATGGTCTCCACGCTTTCTTCTTTGGCATCGTGGATAAAACAGCAGGTATTTATAATGATCCCTTCTGCTTCTTCTTCACTGTCCACGATCTCGTTGCCGCTTTTCGTGAGCAGCCCCAGCATCTCCTCCGAATCCACCAGATTCTTGTCACAGCCAAGTGAAATAAACAATAATTTCATATAAACTCCTAACGTGCGTAAAGGCTGCATCATCGTGCAGCCTTTTCTTTACTCTTCTTTTATGTCATCATTTAACTCAGCGCTTTCTGCCTGGATCTGTGCAGTCGTCTCCTGTGCATCCAGTTCTTCTGCGCCGCCCTCTTTCTCAGTCTTGTTCTCTGCAAGAATCTTTACCTTACCTTTATAAAGCTCATCGATTGCCACAGAGAGAGGCTTCTTTCCTGCTGCGCCTTCTACCAAAGGTTCTGCACCCGCGATTAACTGGCGTGCCCTTTTGCTGGTGGCAAGCACCAGGGAATAACGGCTGTTCAGCATCATAGTGTTGTCGTCGTCCTCACTATTTGTATTAATTGCCTGGATCAGTTCCGAATAAGACGGATGTATCATAAATTTTTCTCCTTTCTTTATAAAACCCTGAAAAATCCGGGAAATACTTGCTTTCCTTAAAGATTTTACAGCGCTTCCCCTTTGATTTTATTAATGAATTCTGTGTTTCTTTCCATACGGTAGTGTTCGCTCTGGATGATCTGATGCATACGCTCCACACATTCATCCAAAGTATCATTTATCACAAGGTAATCATAATCTTCCATACCCTGTGCTTCCTCATATGCCCTTAAGATCCTGGATGAAATGACTTCCATGGTCTCTGTTCCCCGGCCTATAAGTCTTCTTTTCAGCTCTTCCATAGACGGCGGTGTGATGAACACCAGCAATGCCTCCGGCAGCTTTTCCTTTACCTTCATGGCACCCTGGATCTCAATCTCCAAAATGACGTCTTTCCCCGCCGAAAGCTGTTCTTCTACATACGCACGGGGCGTGCCGTAATAATTTTCTACATATTCGGCATATTCGATAAGCGCGTCTTCTTTTATCAGTTTTTCAAACTCTTCCCTGGTACGGAAAAAATATTCTTTTCCTTCTGTTTCTCCCGGTCTGGGCTTTCTTGTCGTCACAGAGACGGACAAGGCATAATTCTCATATTTATCCAGAAGCGCCTTCATGACCGTTCCCTTTCCAGCTCCGGAAAATCCTGATACAACTACTAAAATCCCTTTATTCATGGATCTCTCCTTTATCTTCAAACTCATAAGCTTCCGCAAACCTGCGGCTGATCGTCTCCGGCTGCAGTGCAGACAGCACCAGATAATCGTCTGAGGTAACGATCACAGCCTTGGTCTTTCTTCCCTGGGTCGCATCAATGAGAGATTTCGTCCCTTTTACGCTCTGCACCATTCTTTTAACAGGCGCCGCGTCCGGACTGACTACAGCAACGATCTTCTGAGAATTTACTGCATTTCCAAAACCAATGTTAATTAACTTAGCCACCAAAAACCATCCTTTTACTCAATATTTTGAATCTGCTCGCGAATTTTTTCTATTTCTGTCTTCAGGTCGATGGCGATGTTGGAAACGATCAGATCGTTAGACTTGGAGAGAATGGTATTTGCCTCCCGGTTCATCTCCTGAGCCATAAAATCCAGTTTCCGTCCGATGCCTTCACTTTCCTTCAGGATATCTGCCATTCCCCGGATATGGCTTTTCAGGCGGACCGTCTCCTCATCATTACAGATCTTATCTGCAAAAAGTATCACTTCCGCAGCAATCCGTCCGTCTTCTATCTGAGAATCCTCTAAGAGCTCATGTACTTTTTCTTCCAGTTTTTCCCGATACGCCTGAATGATCTCAGGAGAGCGCTCCTGGACCAGCGTCACTTTTTCTTCCAGTCCTTCCAGCTTCTTAAGGAGGTCTTTTTTCAGATTTTCACCTTCCGCTTCCCGGGTCTTAACGAATTTACTGCATGCCTCCCGCAAAGGTGCCTCCAGGGCATTCCAAAGCTGCTCTTCATCTACAGACTGCTCTTCCATAGTAAATATCTCCGGATAGCGGGACAGGTTGGATACCCGGATGTCATTTTCCAGGCCAAATTCCTCACTCATCTCTTTCAGATAGGAAAGGTATTCTCCCGCAAGCTCCCTGTTATACTTAAGGGCAGCGCGGTTCGTGGCATAATCCTCATAAGTGATAAATACATCCACTTTCCCTCTCTGCATGTATTCTTTCATGAGATTTCTGATAGCGCCCTCAAAAAGCCCAAGCTTCTTAGGCATCTTAATATTTAGATCCAGATACCTGTGATTTACGGATTTTAACTCAACCGTAATTTTCCGCTCACTGGTGACGGATTCTGCTCGGCCAAAGCCTGTCATACTTTTTATCATAGCTTTTCTCTTTCTATTTGATTTTTTCATAAGAAATACTATCCAGCTTACAAATCAAATAAAGCCAAATAGCCGCAGAATTATTATAGTTCATTCTAAAACCCTAGTCAAACCCTTTTTTTATATGTTATACTTTATCGGGTATGGAATCACTGGCTCTCTGCACTTCCGTAAAAACAGCAGCCAACGTATTTCATAGCAAACACATGTATTTTGATAAAAAGGAGTGTCTCTTATGGCATTTGACGGCATTACCATTGCAGCAATGGTTCAGGAACTTAATAAAAATCTGGAGGGCGGACGATTTAATAAAATCGCCCAGCCGGAGGCGGATGAACTTCTGATCACCGCCAAAGGCCCCGGCGGCCAGCGCAGGCTTTTAATCTGTGCAAGCGCTTCTCTTCCTCTTATTTACTTTACCGAAAAAAACAAGCCCAGTCCTTTGACGGCGCCGAATTTCTGTATGCTTCTGCGAAAGCACATCGGAAGCGGCCGGATTTCCTCTATCCGCCAGCCGGGATTAGAGCGGGTGATCGAGTTTGAACTGGAACACTTAAATGAGATGGGCGACCCCTGTAAAAAGCGCCTCATCTTTGAGCTTATGGGCAAACACAGCAACATCATCTTCTGTGACCAGGACGGCATGATCCTTGACAGCATCAAGCACGTCTCCTCCCATATGAGTTCCGTCCGGGAAGTGCTGCCCGGCAGAACTTATTTTATCCCAAAGACCCAGGACAAGGCGGACCCTCTCTCCATCTCAGAGGAAAACTTTATAGAGCTGGTATGCAAAAAGCCCTGCAATATTTCCAGAGCAATCTATACCTCCCTTACCGGGATCAGCCCTGTCATTGCAGAGGAAATCTGCTACCGGGCTTCCATTGACGGAAACGATGCCGCCCTGTCCCTTGACGAAACCGCCTGCATCCATCTGTACCATACCTTTTTGCGGATGATGGACCAGGTAAAGGAAGGGGATTTTACCCCGACGATTATTTACCGCGAAAAAGAGCCGGTAGAATACGCAGTTCTTCCGCTCACTCAGTACGGCAGCGGATATGAGACCAAAACCTTTGACTCTGTATCCTCCATGCTGGAGACGTACTACGCCACCAAAAATGTGCTCACCCGCATGCACCAGAAGTCTGCGGATCTGCGCCGTATCGTCCAGACAGCTCTGGAGCGGAACCGCAAAAAGCTTCTGCTTCAGCAAAAACAAATGAAAGACACAGCGAAAAAAGATAAATACAAGGTATACGGCGAACTCATCAATACATACGGCTATGGATTAGAGGAAGGCTGTTCTTCCTTTCAGGCACTTAATTACTATACAAATGAAGAAATTACCATCCCCCTGGACCCTACCCTTTCTCCCGGCGATAACGCAAAAAAATATTTCGAGCGTTACGGGAAATTAAAGCGTACTGAGGAGGCTCTGACCGGACAGATCCAGGAAACGGAAAGCGAAATCGAACATCTGGATTCCATTGCCAACGCTTTGGATATCGCCTTATCGGAAAGCGATCTGTCCCAGATCAAAGAGGAGCTGACGGAATATGGCTACATCAAGAAACACTACACCGGGAAAAAGGGACAGAAAATGCAGGCAAAATCCAAGCCATTCCACTATGTTTCCAGCGACGGCTATGACATCTATGTGGGAAGAAACAATTTCCAGAATGACGAACTCACCTTTAAATTCGCCACCGGAAACGACTGGTGGTTCCATGCAAAGAAAATGGCCGGTTCTCATGTGGTAGTCAAAACCCAGGACGGCACTTTGCCGGACCGCACCTTTGAAGAAGCCGGACGTCTGGCGGCATATTATTCCAAAGGCCGGACCGCTCCCAAAGTGGAAATCGACTATATCCAGAAAAAGCACGTAAAAAAGCCCGCTGGGGCAAAGCCTGGGTTCGTGGTATACTATACCAACTACTCCCTTATGGCAAGTCCGGATATCAGCGGGCTAAAGGAATTATAAGAATACAAAAGGGAAAAAGCCTCTGTTGATCAGTACAGCTTTTCTACAACCGCTTTTGATGTTTTCTTATTATTTTCCTTGGAAATACCAAGATTTCTTCGATAATATTCCTGGAACAAAAGATCTACTATAAATAACTGGCTGATCTTAGCTCCCATGGAGCCCCCTTGTAGAGGCTTTTCATTGGAGCCGCACAGCAGGACTACATCCGCATACCCGGTAAGCGGGGATTTTACGAAGCGGGTGATCACCGCAATCTTGGCTCCTGCTTTTTTTGCGATCTTTGCCACATGGACGTTATCCTTGGTGGACCCTGAGTAGGATATGAAAAATATAAGATCCTGGGGGCCTGCCATGGATGCGGTCATCGCCTGCATATGCGGATCATCTACACAGCTTACCTTATTGGTGATCCTTAAAAATTTGTTTCTTGCCTCTTTGGCAGTCAGAAGGCTGTCACCAATCCCAAAAAAGTACACATGCCCTGCCGCTTCCATTAAACACATGGTTTTGTCAATGTCCTGGCTTACCAGCAGTTTTCTTGTCTCCCGAAGGGCATTCAGGTGTCCTTCCATGATCTCATCTATAAAATCTCCTTTGTCATCCTCCGGGCTGCTCACATAAGTTTCTTCCTTAACTTCCTCTGCCGCCATACTAAGAGAAAGTTTCATTTTAAACTCCTGATAGCCTTTCACACCCATGGTACGGCAGAACCTATAAACACTTGCATCTGCAACGTCGCAGACGTCTGCCAGCTCCGTAATAGACATAAAAAGCACATCGTTGGGATTTTCAATCACAAAATCCGCTATCTTTTTTTCTGTTTTGGTAAACTGATTATATAAAAGCTGAATATCCAAGAGTAAATCAGCTGATGCTGGCATAACACTTCTCCTTTCCTACTTTTTTATTGTGCCGGCCGCGGTCATTCAGGTATCTCTTTAGAGATTTTCTTTGTATTATACAGACTGCAGCGGCGCAGGTATCCTGCATAAAACATGCAGGAAAGACGGCCACCTGTCAGCAGCCGTCTCAGATAGATTTCGATCACATCAACAATATTTTTTTATCGCGGAATCGATCTGTCCGGCACAGTCTTTCGCAATTTCCTTATCCGCTTCTGTAAGGTTAGCCAAAGGCGCACGTACACCGCCTATATCCGGACCGCCCTGGATGCGCAGGACTTCTTTGATCACAGCATACATATTCCCCTTTGCCGAACAAAGATGATAAATGATCCGGCAGATCTCGTTTTGGATTTCCCGTGCTTCTTCCCATTTTCCCTGAAGGAAAAGCTCTCTAGCCTGAAGGAAAAGCTCCGGCATCGCCGCATAAGTGCCTCCAATGCCACCGACCGCTCCTGCTGCAAGTCCGGACACAAACTGCTCATCCGGGCCGTTAAACACAAGCACGCCTTCATCGGCGAACATCTGGATATCCTGTACCGGCATAGAAGAATTCTTCACCCCGATCACTCTCGGGTTTTTCTTCATCTCCCGAAGAAGAGGAATCGTAAGCGCCACGCCGGCAAGCTGCGGAATATTATAAATAATAAAATCCGTATCCGGCGCCCCTTCTGAAATATCATTCCAGTATTTTGCAATGGCATGGTCTGGAAGATGGAAATAGATAGGGGGAATCGCAGCGATGGCATCTACGCCCTGTTCTTGGGCGTGTGCTGCCAGTTCCTGGCTGTCTGCAGTGTTATTGCAGGCAACATGTGCGATCACCGTAAGCTTTCCTTTTGCCTCTGCCATTACATTTTCCAGTGTGATTTTCCGTTCTTCTTTTGAAAGATAAATACATTCTCCTGAAGATCCGCCCACATACAGGCCTTTTACTCCTTTATCCAGGAGATAACGGGTCAGCTCTCTGACTCTATGAACGTTACGCTTCCACCACCGCTCTGATAAGGGCAGCCATGGACTACGATCCTTCTCTCACCAGCGGAAAGATCATCTTCCAGCATTTTAGCGACCCTCAGGTAAAAAATATAGTAAACGCCTGGATCAACGAAATCCTTCTGGGCTTATCCTCGATCGTACACATTTTTAATCCTTCCTGCATCATCCTGGGCGGAGGGGTCATGGCGCAGCCCTATATAACAGAGCGTCTCCAAAGGCTTCTTCCTGCTTTTATTATGCCAAGCTTTGCCCATACCAGGCTTCTTCCCGCCAGACTTGGAAATTTTGCCGGACTTTTAGGCGCCGGCCGCCTGGCAGAAGAAAAGCTGAAAAGTCTTTAAAGTTTTTCCATCTCCTTACGAACGGTTTCCTCGCAGGAGCGCATGGCAAGGATGGTCTTTTCAAAGAGCTCGTTAAGATCCCATCCAAGCATCTGCGCTCCTTTTTCTATTACATCACGGGAACAGCCTGCTGCAAAACGTTTGTCTTTAAATTTCTTTTTCAGGCTTTTTACCTCCATATCCATAACGCTTTTGGAAGGACGCATCTTAGCCGCCGCCCAGATCAGACCGGTAAGCTCGTCTGAGGCAAAAAGGATCTTTTCCATAAGACAGGCAGGTTCTACCTGGCTGCAAAGGCCATAGCCATGGCTGCACACCGCATGGATCAGTTCCTCTGATGCACCGATTTCCGCCAAAAGCTCCGGTGCTTTCTGACAATGCTCCTGAGGATATTTTTCAAAATCCACATCATGAAGCAGGCCTGCAAGTCCCCAGAATTCTTCCTCTTCTCCGTTTTCAGCCGCAAACCATCTCATCACACCTTCTACCGTCAGGGCATGTTCTATATGAAAAGGCTCCTGATTGTATTTTCTTAAAAGTTCCATTGCTTGTTCTCTTGTTACATTTGCATTCATCATGCTGCCTCCTTTATTTTTTCTTCTTGTTTTTCTTTTCTCATATCCGGATCAAATTTCATAAAATACGTAAGTACAAACGCCAGGATCATACTCAGCCCGCATCCGCACACCAACATTCCGAATCCATCCCCAAGAAATATCGGCAGTGTTACAAGGCTTGGAAGGCCGAAGGCCATCGCCCGCGCGCCGGACATCCCTGCCAGGATGCCGCCTGCCGCACCGCTTATCAGCACCGCGGCCATTGGTTTTTTCAGAGGAAGATTCACTCCGAACATAGCTGGCTCCGTCACCCCAAAAAGGGCTGACAGCGCAGCCGAAATACAGGTACTTTTAAATTCTTTTCTTTTGGAACGGACACAAACTGCCAGGGCCGCTCCCGCCTGGGCAAATACACTGGTCCCCATTAACGGCAGGACCGTATCGTATCCGTTTACTGCAAGATTATTCATCCCGATAATGATCAGGCTCCAGTGAAACCCGAAAATAACCATAGGCTGTACTGCAGCCCCAAGAAGGACTCCCGCAAGAACAGGGCTGAATGTGTATACAACACTGTAAATTCCCGCAAGCCCATCACCGATCAGGCCGCCTGCCGGCCCAAATACCAAAAGCGCCGCCAGAGAACAGACCAGCACTGAAAAAAGCGGCGTCAGAGAACTTTCGATCAGTTCCGGCAGATGCTTATGAAAAAATCCTTCCACATAATGCAGCAATACTACTGTTAACAGGATAGGGATCACGCTGGAATGATAAATGACGCCTTTCATGGGAAGCCCTAAAAAATGCAGGTCCTCTCCCGCTTCTAAGACAGCCGTCAAAGTAGGATACAGCAGTACACACGCCACTGCCACCGCAGTAAAAGTACTGGTCCTGAATTTTTTCGATGCTGTAACCGCCAAAAGTACAGGCAGAAAATAAAAAGCGCTGTCTGCAATGGCGTCAAGCACCAGATACGTTTCGCTTTCACTTGAAAGCACCTTTAACGCAGCCAGGAGCAAAAGCAGCCCCTTCATAATGCCCGATGCAGTAAGCAAGGGAATTACCGGCAAAATAATATCTGAAATCCCTTCTATCAGGACATCTGCTGTCTTTTTCTTTTCTTTCATCTCTTTTCCTCTCTCTTTCTGTGTCCGCAGAGGAATTCTGCGCCCCCTTTATCTCTTTCCCTTACGTCTGTGCCATTTCATCCATACTTAACCTGGCCCATTTCGGGAAATTCTTTACTATTCTACCATAGTTTCTCATTCGCATCCATATTTTTCCTCAAAAAGAGGCAGCTCACACTGCATTTTGGTGTGTCTGCCTCTCTTTTCTCAAGCACAGTCTGCTCTTTTCTTTTTGGAATCTTCTATTTTTATCTTCCCTTTTGCCTCCGGAATATCCCGGATGATCTCCTCCACAGCCGGAACCACAATACATCCGGACAGAGGATTTTTAATACTGAGGATGGGCACGGTAAGCACGGCCTCCACCTCTGACCTTTCAAAAGCCAAATCTGCATCCACCATCTCGCAGTCTATAAGTTTCAGCCCCCTGCAGTAACAAAGAGGCTGCGTTCCGATGATCCTGCAGTTTTCAAAAGTCACATTTTCGCAGTACCACGCAAGATACTCTCCTTTTACCACACTGTTTTTAACAAGAATATTTTTCCCATGCCAAAAGGCGTCTTTTGTGTCAAACACACAGTTTTCAAACACAGCGTCTTCAATATACTGAAAAGAATATTTCCCATTCATGTGTACATTAGTAAAATGCAGATTTTTGGAACGCATCATAAAATATTCGCTTTGTACGGTGCAGTCTTCCATTTCCATATCCCGTACTGACCAGCCAAACTCAGGTGAGTTAATATCGCAGTCTTTCATAAGGATCTCGCTGCATTCCCGCAGCGCCTTGATCCCATGCAGCTTACTGTTTTTTATCTCTATATGGTCAGAATACCATAACGCTGCCCTGCAAAGCTCTGTCATCTGTGAATCACTGATCTTAAGCCCATGGTCGTGCCAGAAGGGATAACGCAGATTAAAAAAACTGTGTGCCACCTGTACGTCTGTACATTCTTTAAATGAACTCTCCCCATCCGCCGGGCCGTCAAACGCGCAGTCCTTTACAAAAATATTTTTGCTGCCATAAAAGGCACGTTCTTCATCAAAAGTCCTGTTCTGTACTGTATTCATAAACGTATCCTCCCCGCCAAACATACTTTTATTGTTCTGCTGCAAGTATAACGCCCCTTTTCCATAATAGCAAATACCTATTTTCTATATAATCAAATAGCTTTCAGCTATATCTGCCCAGCCTGTACCCACAGCCGGTTTTTACTGCCAGATCCAGCAAAGACCGTTATAAAAATATTCCATGGCGTATTCTCCGCTATGTGTGCCGCCTTCCTGCTCCAGGAAGTACAGATTCGCCTCCCTCTCGTTATTGCCGTAACGGAACGTTCCATCGTTTACATCCGCCATGGCCTGGATCTGGTTCCTAAAAGAAGAATAGGCGAAATCTTCTGTGCCGGATGCGGCGAAAATAAAGAAATCCTTCCAATCATGCCCTGAATCCCTCACCATAGATGCCATATATTCCCCATCGGAAGTTAAATTTCCGCTGGAAGGCATAAAATAGCGGAAATAATCCAGACAATACTGAAAAGTCCTCCAGGTAGCTACTGATCCCATAGAAAAGCCGCAGAATGCCCGATGCTCCCTTGACGCCTGTATTCCTTCGGGGGTCGTATCCTTAGCGTACGTACTATACGTTCCCTCCACGGCCGGTATCAGGTCATTGATCAGCTCGTTATGATAGTTCTCTGTGAGAGTAAGGGCCAAAGAGTAATCTGAGCTGTCCGTCCCGCTCTCATTATTATAAGTAGGACACACCACGATCATTGGCTGTATCCGTCCGTCAGCAATCCCGTGATCCAAAACATTCTTAAATTCATTGGGCTGATCCGGAGTTCCAAGGTAAGTAGTTTCATCACTCCAGCCTCCATGCATAAGATAAAAAACATTGTAAGAAGTATCCTCTGAGTATCCATAGGGCAGGTACACAATGGCTCTTTTATGGAGCACCTGGCTTTCCTGTTCATAGGTCATAGATTCGTAGGTATCATAAGAAAGTTCCACCAGCGTTCCCGGCTGCTCTGACTCTGAAAAATATTCTTCCGAAATCTGCTCCAGCTGATCCGGGAGCGATGCCTTGGTAATTTCTTCTCCGCTCTCCATATCTTCCTCCCCGTCACCTGCCGACTCCTCATTGGCCGTATCCTGTGCAGCCTGCTCCGTCTGTGCCGCATATAAACTTTGGGTACAAGTGAATACGCCGGCCAGTATAAGCGCCAAAATCCCTGCTGTTCTTTTTTTCTTCATTCTTCCACCTCCGTTTTTTAACGATTATAAATCAGGAAAGAACCGGAGGGAAGTTTCCATTTGTTAAGCACTGTATACCATAAGGTTTTAACTAAAAGGCGCGGTCATTGTTTCCAATGTCCGCGCCTTATTAAGCCTAAAATATTTATTTTATACTGCCAGTTACTTCATCACGATGTTGATAATCTTCTTTGGAACGTAAATCTCTTTGATCACATTTCCAGTGAGCTTATCTGCGATAGCTTCCTTTCCTTTGGCAATGGCTTCCTCTTTGCCGATTTCAGCAGGGATGCTGATGACTGCTCTCGTCTTTCCGTTGATCTGAACCGGAATTTCGATCTCATCGTCCTTCATTGCCTCTTCGTCATGAGCCGGCCACTTGGCATGAAAAACAGAATCTGTATGGCCAAGTCTCTCCCACAGTTCTTCTGCAATGTGAGGTGCAAAAGGAGCCAGAAGGATCACGGCTGTCTCTATGGTCTCTTTGTCCATTCCGCCTTCTTTTTTGGCGATATCGATCATTTTGTTATTATACTCCATGAAGCCGGAAACAACTGTATTTAAGCTGAAAGAATCCAGTCTCTGGGAAATGTCATAAACCATCTTATGACGGATCTTCACCATTTCTTTTGTGGCTGGCACATCCTTCTCAATGCTGTCAAGGGCCAGGCCCCAGAATCTCTTTAAGAAACGGGAAACACCGTCAATTCCACGGTCATCCCACTCTGCGTCTAATTCAGGCGGTCCCACGAAAAGCTCGTACATTCTAAGAGAATCGCATCCATAATCTCTTACAAGGTCATCTGGAGAAACTACGTTTCCTTTAGACTTACTCATCTTAATGCCGTTCTTTCCGGTGATCATACCCTGGTTAAACAGCTTGGTAAACGGCTCGTCAAAATCGATCACGCCGATGTCGTATAAAAACTTGGTATAGAAACGGGAGTACAGAAGATGCAGTACCGCATGCTCTACACCGCCGATGTACATATCTACTGGAAGATATTTGTCCGCTTTCTCCTTTGACACCAGTTCCTTATCATTTTTATTGTCCACATAGCGCAGGAAATACCAGGAAGAACCTGCCCACTGAGGCATGGTATTTGTCTCACGTTTTGCCGGAGCACCGCAGCACGGACAGGTGGTGTTCACCCATTCGTCAATGGCTGCCAGAGAAGATTCTCCTGTTCCGGTAGGCTGATAGCTTTCTACCTCCGGAAGAGTTAACGGAAGCTGATCTTCCGGAACCGGCACTGCTCCGCACTTAGGGCAGTGTACGATCGGGATCGGCTCGCCCCAGTAACGCTGACGGGAAAATACCCAGTCACGCAGTTTATAGTTTACTGTTTTACGTCCAATTCCCATTTTCTCGATCATGGCAGGCGCTTCTTTTTTCAGCACTGCAGATTCCATGCCGTTCCACTCACCGGAATTGATCATAGTTCCGGATGCCTCTGTATAAGCCTCCGTCATATTTTCGATTTCTTTTCCGTCTTTGGCAATAACCTGAACGATAGGAATATTAAATTTCGTAGCAAATTCAAAGTCACGGTCATCATGTGCAGGCACACACATGATCGCGCCGGTTCCGTAATCTGCCAGAACATAATCGGAAAGCCAGATGGGGATTTTCTTTTTGTTTAACGGATTGATAGCATAACTTCCGGTAAACACACCTGTCTTTTCCTTATCCTGAAGACGGTCTACATTGGACTTCATGGAAGAATCGTAAATGTATTTTTCTACTGCTTCCCTGGTCTCATCTGTGGCGAGACTTGCGGCCAACGCATGTTCCGGCGCCAGCACCATAAAGGTAGCCCCGTGAAGGGTATCCGGCCTGGTGGTATAGACTGTGATCTTTTCCTCTCTTCCGTCTATAGGAAATTCCACTTCCGCGCCGTAAGATTTTCCGATCCAGTCTGTCTGCATTTTTTTCACTTTTTCCGGCCAATCCAGTTTATCCAGGTCGTTTAAAAGACGGTCTGCATATTTTGTGATCCGCAGCATCCACTGACGGAGATTTTTCTTTGTAACAGTAGCTCCGCAGCGCTCACAGCATCCGTTTACCACCTCTTCGTTTGCCAGACCGGTCTTACAGGAAGGACACCAGTTAATTGGGAATTCCTTCTCATAAGCAAGGCCTT
>CALIZJ010000205.1 GCA_938028845.1 uncultured Blautia sp. | reverse complement strand
GAAATGGATGGGGACCTGACCGTATGTCAGGTACATAAAATAGAGACAGATATTAACAGAAAGGCGGCAAAAAAATGAATATTCCAGAGATGTTGGATCAGTTAAAGGCAAAGGTTTTAAAAGATGAAAAGCTGAGGGCAGAGATCTTAGCTACCAGAAAAGATAAAAATCCGGTAGGGACTTTCTGTAAAAAATGCAGAGAGCTTGGCTATCCGATCTACGATATGGATCTTATCAATGCCGGAGAAGAATTTTATGCAGAGATGAAGCGCAGTACTAACGGAGGAGGAGAAAATTCACCTATGCTGGAGGGCGAGGATGATTTTTATGAGCTGTTTTTCGCTGGGCTGGAGGAAAGAAAATGATAGAAATTACTATTGCAAAAGAGATGAAAGAATTATGGCCGAAGGCAGCCCTTGGCTGTATCCAGTGCAAGGTAACTGTGGAAGAAAGTTCCAGAGAGCTTTTGGATGAACTGGATAAGACGTGCAGAATGATACAGGAAAATTATGAAAAACCAGCAGACCTTCCCAAGAGAGACAAGATTGCAGACACCCGTCTGGCTTATAAGGCTTTCGGTAAAGAACCCAGCCGTTACCGGAGTTCTGCGGAAGCCATGTGCAGACGGCTGGTCCAGGGAAAAGGCTTGTATTTTATCAACAATGTAGTAGAATGCAATAACCTTTTTTCCATTGAGGAAGGCTATTCTCTGGGCGCTTATGATGTGAGCAAAATAGAAGGGGCAGTGACCTGGAAGGTGGCGGAGGCGGGTGCCCATTATCAGGGAATCGGAAAGGATCAGATCAATGTGGAGTTTCTTCCGGTCTTTTGTGATGAAAAGGGGCCTTTTGGAAATCCTACCAGTGATTCCGTGCGTACAAGGATTACAGAAGATACCAGAGAAATCTTAATGGTGATCTTTGGATTTTCCGGTGCATCAGGTATGGAAAAGGATGTGCGAAAGCTTTGCGGATTGTTGGAAAAATACTGCTATGGCAAGGAGTTTGAAACAGCGGTTATTTTGTAAAGGGAAGCAAAGCCAGGCTGAAAAAAAGAGGAAAATACTTAAAGGAGGTGCAGGATGGTACGGAAGCATCTGCTGTTTTTTGGAAGAGTACAGGGAGTAGGTTTCCGCTTTTATGCGGTAAATAAGGCCAGGCAGCTTGGCCTGACCGGATGGGTGGAAAACCTGGAAGATGGCAGCGTGGAGATGGAAGCCCAGGGCGCAGAAGAAAAGATAGATGCACTGATCCAGTATCTGAACAGCCAGCGTTATATTTCTATTGAGAGGATAAGAGTCAAAAAGCTCCCTTTGGAACAGGAAAGTGGATTTTATGAGAGAGGATATTAAGGTGATACAATGATAAATTTAGAGAATCTGGGAATCCAGGAGATATCCCTTCAGGAATTTGACGGAATCTGTATCGGACACGCTGAGGATGTAGAGGCGGCTACCGGGTGTACGGTGCTTGCGGCAAAGGAGGGAATGGCAGCCGCAGTGGATATCCGCGGAGGCGGTCCTGCTTCCAGGGAGAGCGCGCTTTTAGAGCCGCTTTCATCCTCCGAAATGATACATGCTATTGTATTAAGCGGAGGAAGTGCTTTTGGACTGGAAGCGGCAAATGGAGTTATGGAATTTCTCGAAGAAAAGGATATTGGTTTTGATACCGGTTACGCAAAGGTTCCTTTGGTATGCCAATCTTGTATTTATGACCTGGGTATTGGTTCTTCTTTGCGGCGGCCGGATAAATCCATGGGATATGCAGCCTGTAAAAATGCTTTTGAGATAAATGACGGAAGGAAGATGGGGAATATTGGAGCTGGAATCGGCGCTACTGTAGGAAAGGCAAGAGGCGGAAAAAGTATGATGAAGTCCGGCCTTGGCATTTATTGCCTTGCTTTTGGAGAATTAAAAGTAGGCGCTGTGGTAGTGGTAAATGCCCTGGGAGATATTTATGATTACAGGACACAGAAGAAGATTGCAGGTATGCTGAACCTGGAGGGAAACGGTTTTCAGGACTGCCAGGAGGAACTGCTGAGAAATCTTGCTGCTCAGGAGGGGGATAATCTGTTTACTTCCAACACCACCATAGGAATTGTGATAACCAATGGGGATCTTAATAAAATGCAGTTAAAAAGGGTTTGTTCCGCCGCCCATAACGCATATGCAAGGACAATACGTCCGGTTCACACCTCTGCGGACGGAGACAGTATTTATGCGGTTTCCGCAGGAAAAAAGATTCCTGCCAATGTAGATATGGTAAGCATTTTAGCCACAGAAGTCATGGCAATGGCTGTAAATAAAGCAGTATATTCAGCAAAGTCCTGGGGAGAAATTCCGGCAGCCGGGGATTTCACTGAATCAGAAAAGTCCCCTGCTTTGTTTGACGTTTTTTGAAGGGGTGTGTGCTTTTTATGTGCGGAAGATATTACATTGATGAAAATATGGCAAGAGAGCTGGATGAGATCATTCCGGGAATTGGTCAGAGTTTATGGGAGCAGTACGGGGGAGATATTTTTCCCTCCCAGAAAGCTCCTGTTCTTTTAGAAGAGAACGGCGTTCTTCTGGAACGGCCGATGCAGTGGGGATTTGAGGGATTTCGGGGAAAAGGAAGCCTGATCAATGCCAGGGCAGAGAGCGCTCTGGAAAAGAAGACTTTTCGGGAAAGCACGCTGCACCGAAGATGTGTGATCCTGGCCTCCGGATTTTACGAGTGGAATTCCAGGAAAGAAAAGTTCCAGTTTCAGCGGACAGATGGGAAACCTTTGTATATGGCGGGATGTTATTCGATGTTTAACAATGAGGATCATTTCGTGATTTTTACCACTCAGGCCAATGTCTCTGTGAGAGGGGTCCATGAACGGATGCCCTTGGTTTTGGAGAAAAGGGAAGTGAAGGAATGGCTCCTGGATGACCGAAGTGTGGAAACTGTGCTTGGTAAGGTTCCGGAAGAACTGGAAGGGAAGACAGAGTATGAGCAGATGAGTTTATTTTGAAAAGGGATATGAAGGAGTGAGGATAATATGCCGCAGCATATCACAGTCTTGGATTATAACCCGGAATGGCCGCGGAAATTTGAAGAAGAGAAGGAAAAGATAACAGCAATCCTAAAAGATAACTGTGCTGCAATATACCATATCGGAAGTACGTCAGTTCCGGGGCTGGCGGCTAAGCCGATCATTGATATTTTGGCTGCAGTGAAAAGTCTGGAAAAAGCGGATGAAGTATCAGAGGAATTTTCCAAAATAGGTTATGAATGGATGGGGGAGTTTGGTATAGCAGGCAGACGCTATCTCCGTAAAGGGGGAGATGAGCGGACGCATCAAATTCACATCTTTCATATGGAGGATCAAAAGAACATTGTACGGCATCTTGCTTTCCGGGAGTATATGCGCACTCATGAAAAAGAAAGGGAAGAATATGGAAAATTAAAAAAAGAGCTGGCCAAGCACTTCCCTTATGACATAGACGGCTATTGTGACGGAAAGGAAGAATTCATACAGAGAATGGAAGCGCAGGCGCTTTCTCTGTATGAGGGAATGTATTTTTCTCTGGAGAAGTATTCTTAACTTTTGGTTAAAAAAACTTCCTGTAACTTAAAAATCGTTCAATTGTTCTCCCTTTCCCAGCCTGTTATAATTGTCCTGTGATCACTTGAAAGTATTTACTAATTTATAAGGCGCCGGTATAGGAAAGGAGACAATAGAAATGTCAATGCATACCGTGATTCGGGAAAAAAGAAGGGAACTTGGACTGACTCAGGAGCAGGTAGCCGGATACTTAAATGTGTCTGCTCCTGCAGTGAATAAATGGGAAAAAGGAATGACTTCACCGGATGTTTCCATACTGCCGGCCTTGGCGAGGCTTTTGGGAATTGACATGAATACGCTTTTTGACTTTCAGGAGAATCTTTCCGGACAGGAGGTTGGCTGTTTCGCCAATAAGGTGGTGGAAATTTTGGAAACTCAGGGTTTTGAAGCTGCGTTTTTAACAGTGAAGGAGAAAATCCAGGAGTATCCTTCCTGTGACCTTTTGTACAGTACTATGGCGTCGCTGATGGACGGCGGCCTGCTGATAGCTGGGGTGCACCCAAAGGATAGAGAGAAGTACGAGGCCGTCATAGATGAGTGGTATGAAAAGGCAGCAAAAAGCCAGGAGGAAGAGATACGAAGCCAGGCGCTTTTTATGCTGGCGGGAAGATATCTGCGCAGAAAGAACTACGAAAAGGCCCAGGAGATGATTGATTTATTGCCGGAAAGAGTTCATGTGGATAAAAGAACGATGCAGATTAATCTGTTTATGGAACAGGGACAAGCAGAAGCCGCCGCCGAACTGGCGCAGCGCTGTCTTCTTGAGCGTGTGAATGAAGTGCAGGGAATACTGCAGCGTTTGACAGATATAGAACTTGCTATGGAAAATGTGGAAAAAGCGGAGGAGATTGCGAAAATTTGTGGAAAAACAGTCAGACTTTTGGGCTTATGGGAATATAATTCCTATGTGGCTTCCTTACAGGTTGCTTTAAAAGAACAGGATGTTCAAAGGAGTATAGAGCTGCTGGACAAGCTTCTCACAGCCGCGCTTTTGCCCTGGAATTTGAAAGATTCTCCGCTGTATTACCGAATGAAGACTAAGGAAGATAGTACAGTGGTTCCTAAAATGCTGGGGCAAATTTTGTTGGAATTAAAAAATGACCCGGAGTACGAATTCCTTCAGGAAGAGGAAGCGTTCCGGGCGCTTTTGAAAAAACATAGAGAAAGACTTGGAAAATAACCTTTAACTATATGCTGTTCAAGCTATTTGCGGCAGGCCGGACCGTATTTTCTGATAGACAACGCAAATATTTTTTTTTTGACTAAATGTTTTCTAAGAAATAATCTCCCCTATAATTTTATTATAACAGCGGAAATAAAAACTTCAATGCTTCATTTGCGTACGGTATTTTAGCGGGGTAATGCCATAATGTTCTTTAAAATAACGAATATAGGAACTGGCAGAGTGAAAGCCTACATCCAGGGCGATTTCCGTTATGGAACGGTCGGTGGAAGAGAGAAGGGCTGTGCTCATGTGCAGGCGGTATTTCATAAGATATTGGTAGGGGGATTCTCCCAGGAATGCCTGAAAACAGCGCACACATTCCGTTTTGCTTATATGGGCGGAGGCGGCAATGTCGCCGGAGGAAAGGGGCTGGCTGTAATTAGTATGGATAAAAGAGATCAGGCTTCGGATCCTTGTATAACCCTTAGAAGGAGCTGTGGATGGCAGGGAAGGCAGCAAAGTCAGGAATTCCAGCCAGATTTCTGCGATCTTTATGGAAATACGGTATTCCCAGTGGGAGTGGGAGGCGGCAGTAAAATAAAGGTCATCCAGCTCTTGAAACAATTGAAAAAAACGGGTGTTCAAAGGAGTGGCAGCCGGGAGGACGTAATGGGTAAAAGAAGGATTGTTTATAACGGATTTCACCTCCTCTTCCATTGCGCTGCCAGGAAAAAAGGAAAGCATTTTCGGCGGAATGAGATAGCTGTGGTAGCGGCAGTCTGCTTCGCCCCTTATATGGTGGAGCACAGAACGGTTCAGAAAAATACAGTCGCCCTTTTTTAATATAATTTCCTCATGATAAACTTTTATATGTACAGTACCCTTTAGAATATAGACAAACTGTACTTCCTCATGCCAGTGAGGAATGAGAAAGCCTTCATTAGGCGGGGTACATACCTTATGCTCTACATTAAGTACAAGAAGAGGAAATTTTTCTGCCTGATAGGGATTATGGGAATAAACGGGAATATCAGAATACATTTCATCCTCCTTGGAATGGCTGTTTTTTTATATATTATAGGGAAATATCCTGTATTCCGCAAGAGAAAAGGGCTGTATACTTATATTGAAAGCCGGAAAGAATGTTTTTTCCAAGGGGCAGACAAACAGAAGAAAAGAGGAATGAAAAATGAAGATTGAAGGAAATGAGATTGAAAAAGCGGCAATGGCAGAATTTCATAAAGGAAACCGGGCAGAAGGGCTGCGGCTTCAGGAGGAATTTGCCGCACAATTCCGGCAGGAATACAAAGAAAAGGATCACTGTCCCTGCCAAAAGGCATGCAGATATCACGGAAACTGTAAAGAGTGTGTGGCAATCCACCGGGCACATCAGGAACATGTACCTAATTGCATGAGGGAAATGTTAAATAAAAGGATTCGCCTTCTTTCAGAGCTGACAGAACATACCATTGCCAGGGAGATCGAAGGACCCAGGGAGGTGCTGCGTAAAGGATAAGCGCAGGATGTTGTGTTCATTTCTTTTACACATTAATAAAATTTTAATTCCTGCAGTATGAGCAAAAGGGGCAGACCGGTGTAAAAAACGGCCTGCCTTTTTGCTGCGAAGGAGCTGCTTAAAAGCTCTTAAGAAAAACATCGCAGATACCTTTTTTCGGCAAAGTCCCAGTTTACAATCTGAAACCAGTCGTTAATATAATCTGCCCGCATGTTGTAATGTTTTAGATAATATGCGTGTTCCCATACATCTATATTTAGGATTGGCCAGAAGCCATAGGGAAGAGGCGTGTCCTGGTTTGCTGTGGTGATGATCCGAAGATATCCGCCGGCATTGAGAATAAGCCAGGCATAACCGGAACCGAAGACGGAAAGCGCTGCTTCTTTGAACTGATATTGAAATGCTTTAAAGCTTCCGAATTCATTATAAAGCGCATCAGAGAGCAGTCCTTTCGGCTCCCCGGGAGAGGCGTATTTATAAATTTGTATTGATTGATCATAAGAAATTCCTTTGGAGGTTTTATTATATGTGTATGTAAGGCAGCAGGATTAAATTAAAGAATCGGATAAAAATCCCTCCGTTGGTTTCGGCTTTCAATCTTTGGTAAGCAGTTTTTTATAAGTGAGATCCATGCTGACAGCTCCCAGGGGAGCGGTGATCAATATAGCTAACACAGCAACAGAAAGGACAATCTGTCCGCAGTCTAATCCCATTGCCAAAGGCACAGAGCCGATGGCGGCCTGGACAGTGGCCTTGGGAAGATACGCCAGGATGCAGAACAGCCGCTCTTTCCAGTTAAGCTTTGTATGGAGCATACATAGAAAAACACCGGCAGCCCGGAATATAAGGGCGATCAAGATCATGAAAACAGCAGCGATGCCAGCCTTTATCGTATAGCGGATGTCTACTGCAGCTCCCACCAGGACGAACAGAATGACCTCGGCGGCAATCCATAATTTCCCAAATTTTTCAGCAAGTCTCTCGGAAACAGGGGCGGTGCTTTTTAGTTTTAATATGCAGGCCATACCGACCACAGCTAAAAGCCCGGATACGGATACAAAATTTTGAACCCAGGTTTCGACCGCCATTAAGAGAAAAGAAAATCCTAAAATAACGATCACTTTCGTGCTGTTTCGGATACAGCGTCCATGCAAATATGCGGTTTCAAAAAATACACTCAGTCCATACCCCACAATTGCTCCCAGGGTGATTCCAAGAACAATGGAAACGGGAATATTGAAAAAATCGCTAAGCTGTGCTTCTTTGCCCTGTGCCATACGCACAAAGGTGGAAAATAATACAATAACGAAAATGTCGTCACAGGATGCACCGGCCATGATCAGTTGAGGAATACTCTTCTTTGTTCCGTATTTTTCGTCCATAAGCTGCACCATCCTGGGTATGACAACCGCTGGAGAAACAGCTCCAAGTACCGCTCCCATGACAGCAGCTTCTATTCTTGTTGCCCCAAGAATGTATGGAGCAAACAGAAAAAATGCCAGGATTTCAAAACTGGCAGGCACAAAGGCCATCATAATAGCAGGACGTCCGACTTTTTTCAGGTCAGACAGATTTAAAGATAGTCCTGCCTTAAGCAAAATAATGAGCAAAGCCATTTGCCTAAGATCGGCTGAAATCCCTAATATAGACGGATCAAGCAAATTCAGCGCATAAGGTCCTAATACAATACCTGTTATCAACATTCCAATGATTCGCGGCAGTTTTAAAGTTTGGCAGATCCCAGCCATGGCAAGGCCTACAAGAAAAATAAGAGCAAGAGACGTTAACATGAATTTTGTCCTCCTTATGTGTAGTGCGGCAGATGCATCCGCTGTTTTATGAGAATGATCTTTTGCCAGGCTGCAGGAAATTTCCGACAAAAAAAGCTGATACTATCTGCGAATAGATCACAGAAGTCATCAGCTAAATCAGCGGTTTAGGTTTCCCAGGGGAGCACTTCATTCCCGGATAGTATTATAAAGGGGGAAGGGGGATTTGTAAATGGGGTTTGGGAAGGTTGTTTTAGATATTAAAAATTTTATGGATTTTTAATGTGACAGTAAGGGATAATTATGTTATCTTAATTTTAATAAGAGTATTTCTATTTTGGCGTCTTGCCGATATCACGGCTGCAGTCGCAGCGGGTTCCCTAAAATAGGATTTTTGAATTGAACACAGAAAGTATTTTTACTATAATAAAAGGAGAAAGGGATGAGAGATAAAATTTTGCAGTGGCATGCGGGATTCCAGGCTGTACTGCAGATAGAGCTCTCTGAAGAGAAGGAAGAATTTCATTTCTTTCAGGAGT
>CALIZJ010000204.1 GCA_938028845.1 uncultured Blautia sp. | reverse complement strand
CGGTAGGCGCGCCTCCCTCGATAGCGGCTCTGGAAAGGAGCGAACATAATTCGATGGAACGTGCCTTTACAATTTCCAGTTTATTGTTTCCGGCGAAAAATACGTATCCCAGAAGATCATTCAAAAGGGCGCGCGCTTCCTTGACATTTCCGGTTTTTACTTTAGTGATGAGTTCTTTTTCCTCCTCATAAGGGTAAGATGATTCCGGTTCCACGCCATAGGATTTATACATCTGGATGGACTCGTTGATCTTTGACTGCTGGTAGAGTTTCCCCTGGTTATCCTCAAACTGCTGCCGGCTGTCGGAGATGAGGCTTGCGCATAAGTAATAAAGAAGCCGGCTGATCTTGGTGACCTTGGACGGCGGAAAAATACGGATGGAATTGGATTCCTCATACATATCCAAAAGAGATTCCGTAGGGATAGGATAATGCTTGGCAATATCGGAAATAAGCAGAGAATCCGGAGCGTCCATTAAAAAAGGACCTGCCAGGATCGCACCAAATAAGGTGTTTTTTTTCATAAGAGGAAACACGATATGGTTTAAATTTGCATGACAGGAAAAGATGTAGGTTTCCCCAAGGTCAATGGCACGTCTGCTTGCTTTTATGTGGAGCTGCTGGCAGGATTCACTGACAGGAAGATACTTTTTAAAAATCTGACAAAAGGCGGTAGTTTCCCCGCAGGATTCCAAAATTTCCCCGTTTGTGTCAATGACCTGTACCGGAATATCCAGACAGGAATGAAAGGCATCTAACATATCGTGAAGTCTGTCCCGGTCGATAAAGCTGTAGAGAGATGGCACATTCATCATTGGTAAACACTCCTTTAAAAAGTTTTTTATAATTATAGCATAAATAAAGAAAAAAGTATCAGGTTTCCAAAAAAAGTACAAAACAAAAAGCTCAGTATTTATTATAGTATAATCAGTTGCTGGGATGTTTTGCGGAGAACAGAAACAGCATAATACATGGAAAAAGAGACAATTACACAGGAGGGAAAATGCCATGTCAGTTATTCAGGAAATTTCAGAATTTTTACAAAAAGGTAGAGCTAAAAATGTAAAAACTTTAGTTACCCAGGCTTTGGAACAGGGAGAGGATCCAAAGGCAATCTTAAACGAAGGTCTTTTAGCCGGAATGATGGTAATTGGTGAAAAGTTTAAAAATAATGAAGTTTTCGTTCCGGAAGTGCTGGTAGCTGCAAGAGCTATGAACGCAGGACTTGCTATTTTGGAGCCGAAGCTTGTTGAAATAGGAAATGAGCCGGTAGGAAAAGCTGTAATCGGTACAGTAAAAGGCGACTTACATGATATCGGTAAGAACCTGACCATGATGATGTTAAAAGGTGCAGGCTTTGAAATTTATGACGCTGGTGTAGATGTAGAACCGGCAGCTTTCATTGATAAGGCAGAAGAAGTAGGAGCAGATATCATTGGTATGTCCGCACTGCTTACCACTACCATGCCGAATATGAGTGCAGTGATCGAGGAGTTAAAAGAAAGAGGACTTCGCGATAAATACATCGTTATGATCGGCGGTGCACCTGTTACAGACAGCTTCGCACAGCAGATCGGAGCAGATTATTATACACCGGACGCTGCAACCTGCGCAGAGGTAGCTAAGAAGGCAGTCCAGGAGAGAAAATAATTTATGAAAGAAATCATAAGATTTACAGACATCCGAGTGAGCGTAAGCCGCTCGGATGTTTTGAACTTAATGGAATGTTATGAGGATAATCCGATCTATGAAGAGGTCGTGGAGGAATACGAAGGTTTAAAGGAAAAGCTGGAAAGCCTTGGAAAACCACAGGCAATTTTCTGTTTTGGGACGATGCCGGATGATCTTTCTATTGAGGAAGTGCCTAAGGGAACGCCAGTGATCTTTTCACTGCTGACAGAAGGCGGTGAGATCAGCGGGTACAGTACGCTTATGTTCCAGCAGGGGGATTATCTGAAGGGGATGCTGGCGGATTCCTTTGCAGGGGCGTATCTCTTTGCCTTGGAAAAGGCGGCTATGGACAGGTTAAAAGAAGAGTGTGCGCTCAGGCATCTGGGAATAGAGAAGAGACTGGAAGCACCTAAGGATATCCCGATGGAAGCTCAGAAGCTGATCTATACAGAGTGCGAAGCCGGAAAGATCGGAATGGGAATTTCCAGCGGCTATATGTTCGATCCTGTAAAAAGCAGCGGACAGATCCTGATTATAAGCGAGGACGAAAAAGTATTCCAAACACAGCACGATTGCAGAAAATGTACGGCGGTAAATTGCAAAATGAGAAAAATACCAGAGGTAACATTAACCGTATGGGATGGAGAAAAAGAAGAGACCTTCCTTTGTGAAAAAGGAAAGACGATACTTGACGCATTAAAAGAAAATGGAAAATATTTCAGCGCATTCTGCGGGGGAAAAGGAACCTGCGGAAAGTGCAGGATCCAGGTCGTAAAGGGCTCCCTTCCCATTACCACAAGCGACAGAAAAATTTTTAAAGAGGAAGAATTAAGCTGCGGCTGGCGTCTTGCCTGCAAAGGGGTCTTAGAGGAGGATTTAAGTATCCGTTTTTCTTTAAATCAGGAGTCCACTTTTGACGTAGTGGCAAGCTTTGCAGGGGAAGAAAAAAAGGAAGAGATCCTTGATAAGGAATATGGAATTGCAATAGATATAGGAACTACTACCATTGCCTTAAGCCTGTGTGGTATGACCGGGGGACAGATCCTGGATTCTTACACAGCGGTGAACCGCCAGAGAATTTACGGGGCGGATGTGATTTCCAGGATTCAGGCATCTGTTGACGGAAAAGGGGCGGAACTGCAAAAGAGTATCCAAGAGGATATACAGAAGGGGATCTCTAACTTACTAAAGAGGAACCAGCTTGATAAGGAGCAGGTGAAAGTGGTGGTTATTGCAGGAAATACCACTATGGGACATTTGCTTTTGGGATATCCCTGCGACACCCTTGGCGTGTATCCTTTTACACCTGTAAATATTAAGACCATCACCGGAAGCGTTAAGGAGATTCTGGGAAGCTCTGTTTTATCCTGTCCTGTTGTGTGTATGCCGGGAATTTCCACTTACGTGGGAGCGGATATAGCGGCAGGAATCCTTTCCTGCGGGATGGCGGAAAAAGAAGAGGTATCCCTGCTTATCGACCTTGGAACAAACGGGGAGATGGCTATTGGAAATAAAGAGAGGATCCTGGTGACATCCACGGCCGCGGGCCCGGCCTTTGAGGGCGGGAATATAAGCTGCGGAATGGGAAGCGTACAGGGAGCTATCTGCAGTGTAGAGATAAACGGAAGTGAAGTGACCTGCCGGACCATTGGAGAGAAACCGCCCCTGGGCTTATGCGGAACAGGCGTGGTAGAGACAGTGGCAGAGCTGGTAAAAGAAGAGCTGGTAGATGAGACCGGGCTTCTGGATGAAGAATATGAGGACGGATTTTGTCTTTCTAAGACACCGGAGGGAGAAAAGATTTTATTTACCCAGAAGGATGTGCGGGAAATCCAGCTTGCAAAGTCTGCAGTGCGGGCTGGAATGGAAACTTTGCTGCTGCGCTATGGAGTGACCTCCGACCAGATTCAGACCGTATACCTGGCAGGCGGCTTCGGGTTTAAGATGGATCTGGAAAAGGCCGCATCTATCGGACTTTTTCCGGAAGAATTAAAGGGTAAGATCCAGACAGTAGGAAACAGCTCTCTTGGAGGCGCTGTGCGGTATCTGGCAGACAAAGACGCGAAAGCTGTGATTGAAAAGATTATCAGCATATCCCAGGAGATTAATCTGTCTAAAGATAAAGATTTTAATCAATTTTATATGGATTATATGTTTTTTGAATAGGAAAGAAACCGCATGAAGCGGTGAAAAATGTAAAAAAGAGGACAGGCCCATAAGAGAAAGGGGATGTCCTCTTTTTTATAAGTTTTACCTTTTTAGAAATAAGGAAGTTTTATGCCTGGTCAAGGGCCTGGGACAGATCGGCGATAATGTCATCTATATGCTCGATGCCTACGGAGAGACGGATCATTCCCGGGGAAACCCCTGCTTCTACAAGCTGCTCATCGTTCATCTGACGATGGGTATGGCTGGCTGGATGAAGAACCATGGTTTTTGCGGCAGCTACATGTGTGGCGATATTTGCCATTTTAAGGCTGTCCATAAAGCGTACGGCAGCGTCCCGTCCGCCTTTTAATTCAAAGGAAATAACCCCGCAGGTGCCCTTAGGCAGGTACTTTTTGGCAAGGTCGTGGTATTTGTCCCCTGGAAGTCCGGCGAAGATCACAGAGGATACTTTCTCATGTGCATTTAAGAACTCTGCTACTTTCTGTGCATTGAAACAATGACGTTCCATACGTAAAGGAAGGGTCTCCAGTCCTACGTTTAAGAGGAAGCAGTTCATTGGAGAAGGAATAGATCCCAGATCACGCATAAGCTGGGAGGTAGCCTTCATGATGTAAGCCTTTTTTCCAAACTGCTTTGTGTAGACTACTCCATGGTAGGATTCGTCCGGCTCTGTCAGACCGTGATATTTGTTTCCGTAAGCTTCCCAGTCAAAGTTTCCGCTGTCTACGATAGCGCCGCCTACCTGCAGTCCGTGTCCGTCCATATATTTGGTTGTGGAATGGGTGACAATGTCTGCGCCCCATTCAAAAGGACGGCAGTTTACCGGAGTGGCAAAGGTGTTGTCTACAATAAGAGGAACGCCGTGTTCATGGGCGATCTTTGCGTATTTTTCAATGTCAAGGACTACTAGTGCCGGATTGGCGATGGTTTCTGCGAAAAGCGCCTTGGTATTCGGACGGAAAGCTGCGGCAATTTCCTCTTCGCTGGCATCTGTATCCACGAAGGTGCAGTCGATTCCAAGTTTTTTTAAGGTTACGCCGAAAAGATTATAAGTTCCTCCGTAAATGGTGGAGGCGGAGACAATGTGATCCCCTGCTTCACAGATATTAAAAACTGCATAGAAATTCGCTGCCTGGCCGGAGGAGGTTAAAATAGCGGCAACACCGCCTTCCAACTCGGCAATTTTTGCTGCTACGGCATCGTTGGTGGGATTCTGAAGACGGGTGTAAAAATAGCCTTCTGCTTTTAAGTCAAAGAGCTGTCCCATTTCATCTGTAGTATCGTATTTAAAGGTAGTGCTCTGGCAGATCGGCAGGGCACAGGGCTCTCCTTTGGAGGGGGTATAGCCTGCATGGAGGCATTTGGTCTCTAATTTATAGTCGCTCATTTTGTCATATCCTTTCTGTAAAAATATTATAAAAATGATATCACAAAATAAGGAAGGATACAATCCGATGGGGAAAATAAAATGGTTTTTGAAAGGGCTGAAAGAAAATAAGACAATAAAAAAATGCCCAGAGCCGGAATCGAACCAGCGACACGAGGATTTTCAGTCC
>CALIZJ010000203.1 GCA_938028845.1 uncultured Blautia sp. | reverse complement strand
TACAGTGTATCAATAAATCTCATAAACGCCTTTCTTCCCTTCGGCGTGCATTTGTAAACGCCTGCGTCCTCCAGAACCCCCACAAACACCCTGCCGATCTCCGCCTTCAGAATTTCCGTTACGTTGCCCGCATTCAGTTCCGGGGAGCGCGGAAGAAATTCCCCAACCCAGTCGGCGTGATTTTCCAATATCTCATTGGAGCGGACATCCGTTCCTTCGGCTATATCCTTCCCACTACCGGGTGGATTCGGGACTTGCACCCGTTAGAAACGTGCGCCGCCAGGCGCACCACAAAGAAAAACGCTATACAAATGATCCGTCCATTCGCATAGCGTTTTCTTATTTCCCGTTTACTTGGCAAGATGCACTTTGCTCAAAAGAATAGAGAACATCTTCCGTTGTGAGCTTTTCCCCATTGTGAAAATGTACATCTTCTCGAAGATGGAAACGGTAATGAGTATCGTCTATTGTTTCCCAGCTCTCCGCCAAACAGGGAACAAGGTTCATGGTTTCATCGAAGGTCAACAGACGATCATAAATCTGTGTTAAAAATATAGGCGTACCGGTATCGTTGGATTCATAAGGGATCATGGAAGCCGGCTCTTTGCTGACAGCCATGATCAAACTGCCGGTTTCACTGCGTTCTACCGAGGCAGTTCCGCAACCGGAAAGCGATAAAATCATCAGGATAGATAACAGCGCACAGGAGAACCGCTTCATAAATTGTCCCTCCTTTTTATTCGTCCAGCCACTCAATGGCCTGTACGGGACAGTTTTCGAAACAGTTTCCGCACTGCAGGCAGTGGGCTTGGTCAATCTCAAAGGGAGTCCCATCTGAAATAACCTTCTGCGGACATACTCCCTGGCAGGTACCGCACCCGATACATGCATCCGTGATCCGATAACCCTTCTTTTCGCGCTGTGCGCTTCCAATTTCAAAATATTCCCGTGTGATAGGGTGGGTAGCCAGCGTAAAATATTCCAGGGTGTAATCGGAAATCCGGTAAATTACGTCAATATTTTTTGTTTCGCCGGGATATACATGCTCCAAATAGGGGTATGTTTCATAAATGGCATCACGCCATTTAATCTGTTCGTCTTCCGGCACCTTTTCTACCTTGCCGGTCATACGGACCATATCATTTGCTTTCTCATCAAATCCAATAACAGCGATTTGCTGATTACCATCCATTTGACGAGCAAACGCTTTTCCTCTGGCGGTAAGGAAATACATGGCCGAGCCGTCAAAAATACGTGCGCTGACCACCCGTACATTAGGGCAGCTGTGATGATCCACAGTTGCAATTTCAAGAGAATCAATGCCCATTAATTTTTCAATACATTTTTCAACCGTCATAATGTTCCACTCCTTTGGATTACTGTTGGCAGTTTATTCGCCGCGGGGGGTGATTTTTTTATCCCTAACGATATAATAAAACTGTAGATGATTATCGTAAAGTAAGCACTTTATTGTGCCGTAGTTACCAAAAGGAAACTAAGGGAGGAGTTTATATGTCTGAACAAACAACAGTAAAAAAATTACCGGCCTGCCCGGTGGAAACTACCCTGATGCTGATCGGAGATAAATGGAAAGTATTGATTCTGCGAGATCTGATGCCCGGAACCAAACGGTTTGGCGAATTAAAAAAATCGATTGGCAGCGTCTCTCAAAAAGTACTGACCGCCCAGCTTCGGGATATGGAAGAAAATGGCCTGCTAACCCGCACTGTATATGCTGAGGTTCCCCCGCGCGTAGAATATTCGCTGACGGATTTGGGAAAAAGTTTGAAACCCATCTTGGATGCCATGTGGAATTGGGGAGAAGAATTTAAGGCACAAAATGCTTGTTGAGGGATAGTCCCCAAGATCGTCCCCTTTAGGGACGGCTGTGCGTCCTGCGGACGCTGGAAATTCGGAATAAGGGTCTATCCGCCCCATAAAAACAGCAGGCAATGCTCCCTGCCGGGGATTGCCTGCCAAACTTTACCCTTTATTCTTCTTCCAGCACATGCAGTTGTTCATCTGCAAAAGGACTCTCCAAAGCGAACTGCTCCTGGATCCCTTCTGTTACGTATACTTCTCCGTCCTCTGTCACCAAGATCATATCAAAAACAGGGTTTTCTCTCCAAAACTGCTCCGCCTTCTCCTGCCCCATGACGAAAAGGGAGGTAGACAAAGCATCTCCTATTTTTCCTTCTTCCGCTATGATGGATACGGATGCAAGACCGTTATCCGCCGGATAGCCCGTAGAGGGGTCGATGATATGGCCATAGGTTTTTCCATCTTCCCCTACGAAATAACGTTCATAGTTTCCGGAAGTTACAACTGCACGGTCAGAGATTGACAATATGCCCACATAGCCTTCGCCAAAGGGATTCTGGATGCCCAGGCGCCACCCCGTGCCATCCGGCCTGCTTCCGATTGCCTGTACGTTGCCGCCAAGATTTAAAAGTGCGCAGGAAATTCCCTGTTCTTTTAATACCTCTGCCGCCTCGTCCCCGGCGTATCCTTTTCCTACTGCGCCAAGGTCTAGTTCCATCCCTTCCGGGATCTGCACTTCATTTCCATTCAGGGTGATTTTTTCATAACCTGTATTTTCCAACAGGCTCTGGATTTCTGCCTCTCCCGGTATTCGGTTTTCATCTGTAGTAAATCCCCAGGCACGCAGCACCGGATAAATAGTAGGTTCCAGAGCTCCGTCTGTTTTTTCTGCCATTTCCAAGGCGAACTTCAGGATCTCTGCTGTGTCCTCAGAAAGTGTTACCGTCTCTCCGCCGCTGTGATTGATTTTATATATCTCGCTGTTTTCATCAGTAACCGACCATTCTGTCTCTAACTGTTCTACTCTGTCCCTGGCATCTGAAAGCGCATCCTGTGCTCCTTCTCCGTAAGCTGAAAAAGTCATATAGGTGTCCATTGCGAAAAAGCTTTCTTCCGCCTCCTGGTTCTCTCCTGCAGCCGTTTCTGTTTCCTGTGTGCTGCCGGATTCTTCCAATGAAGTTTCCTGGCCGGAAGCACAGCCCCCTGCAAGCATAAGAAAAGAAGTTAATGTAAGTAATACGGTCAATCTTTTTTTTATCATATTTTAATCAGCCTTTTCAAATCCCAGTTCGTTCAGCCAAGGCTCGATATCCTCTTCCTCATTGGCAGTCAGCCCTTCTTCGATCGTGGCGTCCGGCGCCAGCTCTTCAAAAATATGCAGGCTGTTGTCAATGGAATCGCTTGCACTGGTACAGAACGGGATAATCCTTTTATCAGTAAAATCATAAGACTCCAAAAATGTGGAAATCACCATGGGAGCCTCATCCCACCAAATGGGATATCCGACAAAAATTGTATCATACTCTTCTACATTGTCAACACTT
>CALIZJ010000202.1 GCA_938028845.1 uncultured Blautia sp. | reverse complement strand
CTACAAAGCTCCCAGGTGTGCGTTTATCTGAGGATATCTCTATTACCTCGGATCTAAAGGGGGCTCTTGAAAATCCGGATGTGGCGGTGCTTGCCGTGCCCTCTCCGTTTACAAGGAGTACGGCGGCGCAGATGGCACCTTTTGTTAAAAAAGGGCAAAAAATCGTGAATGTAGCTAAGGGTGTGGAAGAGAAGACGCTTATGACCCTCAGCGAGATCATCGAAGAAGAGATTCCCGGCGCAGACGTATGTGTGCTCTCCGGCCCCAGCCACGCTGAGGAGGTGGGACGTGGAATCCCCACTACCTGTGTGGTAAGCGCCAGGACAAGAGAAAGTGCGGAATATCTTCAGGGGATTTTTATGAGCCCGGTATTTCGTGTTTATACGACGCCCGATATCCTTGGGGTAGAACTGGGCGGTGCGCTGAAAAACGTGATCGCACTTGCTGCGGGCACCGCAGATGGCCTGGGCTACGGGGATAATACCAAGGCTGCCCTGATCACCAGAGGAATTGCGGAAATTGCCAGGCTTGGGGTAAAGATGGGCGCGAAGATAGAGACCTTTTACGGACTGTCCGGCATCGGTGATCTGATCGTGACCTGTGCCAGCGTACACAGCCGGAATCGAAAAGCCGGCTACCTGCTTGGGAAAGGATATACTATGGAACAGGCCATGGAGGAAGTGAAAATGGTGGTGGAAGGCGTGTATTCTGCTAAGGCAGCGAAAAGCCTTTCGGAAAAATATCAGGTGGAGATGCCTATCATTAACGAAGTGAACAAAGTCCTGTTCGAGGGAAAAGCTGCGGCAGAAGCAGTAAAAGACCTGATGCTCCGGGATAAGAAAGTGGAGACGCCGATGCTTCCCTGGGAATAGAAAGATTGGAAAATGTTTTTTATGAATGAAAGAGGGGATGTCAGCTGCGGCTGATTTTATCCCCCTGCTCAATAAGAAAGAGACTAACCTGCGAGATCCGGGCTTTTTATAAAATTTCGGATCTTTAGGGGATAGTCTCTTTTTTACTGTAACGCTATATTTGACAATTAAAGTTTTTTGCGAAGCCAAATCACCTGTCTGGCTCATACTGCCCCATGACCGCCCGGCGAGCGCGCGGCCTGGGTGTGCTGTATAGCTGTTTTGCCTTTGTTTTAAAAAATCGTATCCGCCAGATCTTCAGGGATGCTTGCGCAGTGGTAATCCTGGTTTAAGGTATCGATGATATCCATATCCTCATCTTCGATACTGAAATCAAAGATGGCGCCGTTTGCGGCGATCCTGTCAGGATGTATGGACTTGGGGATCACGGCGATTCCCTTCTGAATAGCCCAGCGAAGCCCGATCTGGGCGGGAGTCCTTGCGTATTTGGTGCCCAGCACGCACATGACGTCATTGTCAAGGTAGGCGCCTCTTGCAAGGGGAGCATAGGCCTGTACCTGTATGCCGTTTCCCTGGCAGTATTCGATCAGCTCTTTGGGATAGCATAAAGGATGACATTCGATCTGGTTTACAGCGGGGACAATTCCGGAAACTTTTTTTAATTCCTCCAGGTGCCGGATTTCAAAATTGCTCACGCCGATGGAAAGGGCCTGTCCGGATGCCAGGATATCTTCCATGGTCTTCCAGGTGCTTAAGTAACAGCCGGGCACTGGCCAGTGAATCAGAAATAGATCCACATAATCAAGTTTCAGCCGCTCCAGACTCCGCTCAAAGGAGCCTTGAACATCCCCAAGACGCTGGGCGGTATTCCATACCTTGGTGGTTATGAACAAATCTTTACGGGGAATACCGCACTTGGCAATGCCCCGGCCTACATTTTCCTCGTTTTTATAAACGGAAGCCGTATCGATCAGACGGTACCCTGCGTTTACAGCGGCCTGGATAGCGGATTCCGCTACATTATCTCCGGTTGCCTTATATACCCCTAAACCAAGGAGAGGCATTTCTCTATCCGTATTTAAAAAAACGGTATTTTTCAAAATCATTCCTCCTCAATCACCCTTACAGTCTTTGCAGTCTGCATTTTATCGGGGCAAAATATCCCTCAGCCCCGACATCATCCACATAAGTATATCATGAAAATATGAAAGAAGATATTCAAATTTGTTAAAAATTTGCAACATAACACGCGGTGTATTGGATAAATGTGACCAACAACATATGTTAATAAATAGTCAATAATGTTTAAAAAATGTCAAAAGCTGGGAAAACATCTAAGTTTTGTTGGACTATTTTGAAAAAAATTGGTGATTATTTATTATATATTCCTTGATAATGGAGAAGAAAGGTTGTATAATAACTTTAATTGATAAATTCTTGTCATAACTATGCCCATTTAAGGGCATGAGGAGAAAGGAGCATATTCACATGCACATGATCAAAGACGAAAATGGTAATCTGATCCATCACGGACATGAACATACACATGAGCATACCCATGCAGACGGTGTGACCCATACACATAACCACAGTCATGAGTCAGGAGAAGGACATGAGCATACCCATGCTAAGGGGTGCGAGGGACATACTCATGGAGACGGACACTGTGGTTCCTGCGAAGGCGGCGACTGCAAAAATGAGACCGTTGCTTTATTAACCTATATGCTCTCCCATAATGAGCATCATGCCGCAGAGCTGGACCAGATGGCTGAAAATTTAAAGAAAATGGGTATGGATGCAGCGGCGAAAACCATTAAAGAAAGCGTATCCGATTTCCAGAAGGGAAATATGCGCCTGGGACTGGCACTGACACTGGTAAAAGAAGAGATGAAATAGGAGGCGTAGCACTATGTGTCTTGCAACTGTATTTAAGCAGAGTGACGATTCGGTTATTTTTAAAAATGTAAGCCGTATTGATGTGGACGGGGATAAGGTGGTCCTCCGGGACATTATGGGTGATGAAAAAGTGATCGAAGGAAGTATCCTTATGGTGGATCTGGCCAACAGCGTGGTAAAGCTTCGCTGCGACTAAAGGTATCTGAAAGGCATATCTGCCTTTGGAAATAAAAAATAAACAATATACGTGGAGGTAGCAACAATGGCAACAGTAAAATTAACAGAACTTATGAAACAGAGACAGCTCCTTTCTTTTGAGCTGTTCCCGCCGAAGACAGATAAAGGTATGGCGAATCTTCCGGGAACCATCGAGCACTTATGTGAGTTCAAACCGGAATACATTTCCGTTACATACGGTGCTGGCGGCGGAAACGTCGGCACAAACAGAGAAGTATGTCAGATGGTAAAAAATGCAGGAACCGTTCCGGTAACGCATTTTACTGTTATTAAAAACACAAAAGAAGGCATTAAGGATCAGCTGGAAACCTATTTAAGCGAAGGCGTTGACCATATCCTTGCACTTCGCGGAGATTTCCCGCGCGGAGAAAATTCCACAGGCGGCGATTTTAACTATGCTACAGACCTGGTAGCGTTTATCCGTAAAGAGTTTGGCGACAAATTCGAGATCGCAGTTGCAGGTTCACCGGAAGGACATATTTCCTGCCGCAGCCTGGAAGCAGATGTTGCTGTATTAAAAATGAAACAGGACAACGGTGCAGACTATATTATGACTCAGCTTTGCTGGGATATGGAACAGTTTGAGCGCTGGCTGGATATGATCCGCAACGCAGGTGTTACCATGCCTGTAGACGTAGGTATCATGCCGATCCTGGATCAGGCTGCTACTATTAACATGGCTCTTTCCCGCAACGGCTGTGTAATGGACCGCGAGCTTTCCAGACTGATCTCCAAATACTGGATCTTCCCGAATCCATTCGACAAAGAGCCGTTTGACGATGCTCTTGAGCAGAAGAAAGCAGACTTTAAGAAGGCTGGTATCGAGTATACCATCAAACAGATCGATAAATACCGTGCTCTTGGAGTAGAAGGTATCCATCTGTACGCTTTGAACAAATGGAAAGACGTAACGGACATCATTAACCAGTCCGGTATGCGTACACTTGTTTAATTGACAAAATATTTTAACTAGGAGGTGCCCGTTTCTATGGCACATGTAATTGCTGTAGCCGGTAAAGGCGGCGTAGGAAAAACCACACTTTGCGGCATGCTGATCCAGTATCTGTGCGAGCAGGGAAAAGGACCGGTGCTGGCAGTGGACGCAGATGCAAATTCCAATTTAAACGAGGTTCTCGGCGTAAAAGTAGACACCACTTTAGGTGATGTGCGCGAAGAGATCGCCCGGGCGGAGATGGCAAAGGAAAATCCTGTCCCGGCCGGAATGTCTAAGGCGGATTATGCGGAATTACGTTTTGAAGATGCTTTGATCGAGGATGATGATTTTGACCTGCTGGTAATGGGAAGGACCCAGGGAAAAGGCTGTTACTGTTTTGTGAATGGCCTGCTTCAGGCACAGCTTGCCAAGTATCAGAATAATTACCCCTATTTTGTAGTGGATAATGAAGCAGGTATGGAACACATCAGCAGAGGCGTGCTTCCTACTATGCAGACAGCGATCCTGGTAAGCGACTGTTCCAGAAGAGGGATCCAGGCGGTAGGAAGGATTGCGAAACTGATCGAGGAATGCGATATGCATCCGTCTACAGTAGGGCTTATCGTTAACCGGGCGCCCAAGGGTGAATTAAACGAAGGGATCAAAGAAGAGATTGAGATCCAGGGACTGAATCTCCTAGGCGTAGTTCCCCAGGACGAAACGGTTTACGAGTACGATTGTGAGGGTCGTCCCACGGCAAGCCTGCCGGAGGATAATCCTGTGAAGGTGGCTCTGCGTGGGATCGTTGACAAATTAGGACTATAATGCAGCACCCCTTGCCGCCTTAAAACGGCAAGGGATGTTTATGCGAATGGGGATTTTCTTCCATCTAAGAAAAAACTCCATTTTGTTCTTTGATGAAAATAACCCATGGGTGGGGATGGGTTCCTGTTTCATGGGATTATTATATAAAAAATTATTTAAGAAAGACAAACGTACGCGAATGAGTGTACAACTTAAAGGAGGTCTATAATGAGTGAATTCAAATTAACTACAGTGGAAGAATTTGAAGCTGCCACTAACCGGCTTTTAGAAACCGGCGCAAAGGTAGGCGCTGATGCTTGGCAGTTTCGAGTAAAAAATCAGACTCCGCACTGTAAATTTGGCGAATCCGGCGTTTGCTGCCGTATTTGTTCAATGGGTCCATGCCGTATTACACCAAAGGCACCGAGAGGTATCTGCGGCTGTGATGTACATGGTATCGTAGGAAGAAACTTCCTTCGTTTCACAGCAGGCGGCGCTGCAACCCATTCTGACCATGGACGTGAAATCGCCCATACTCTTCATGAAACTTCTGCAGACGGCAACTACAAAGTAAAAGACACAGAAAAACTCATGCGTCTGGCAAAAGAATTCGGTGTAGAAACTGAAGGAAGAGATATTTATGATGTTGCTCACGAAGTAGCAGAAGTAGGTCTGATGGAATATGGTAAACCCTTTGGTACCCTGACTTTCACTAAACGTGCGCCGGAACATACACAGGAAATTTGGGACAGAGAAGAAATCCGTCCGCGGGCAATCGACCGTGAGGTTTCCTGCGCAATGCATATGACCCATATGGGATGTTCCTCCAAGTCAGAGGCGCTTATCCGCCAGGCACTTAGAAACGGACTTTCCGATGGATGGGGCGGTTCCATGATGGGAACAGAGTTCTCCGACGTACTTTTCGGAACCCCGAAGGAAGTAGAAACAGAAGCAAACCTTGGCGTAATGGTTGAGGAAAACGTAAACATCGTTGTACACGGTCATGATCCGTCACTGTCCGAGATGATCTGCGAGTATGCAGACAGCAAGGAAATGATCGACTATGCGAAGTCCATGGGTGCGCAGGGCATCACTGTATCCGGTGTGTGCTGTACTTCCAACGAAGTTGCTATGCGCCGCGGAGTACCTATGGCTGGTAACTTCCTGCAGCAGGAGAACGTAGTTCTCACAGGTGCATGTGAAGCTATCGTAGTAGACGTACAGTGTATTTTCCCTGCATTAGGACCTCTTTCCAAATGCTTCCATACAAAATTTATCACCACTTCACCTGTTGCGCAGATGCCGGATTCTGATTTCATCCGCTTTAACGCAAAGACAGCTGGTGAAAACGCAAAGATGATCGTTAAGACGGCCATCGAAAACTTTAAGAACAGAAATAAAGACCTGGTTTACATACCAAAAATGAAACAGAAAGCATATGTAGGCTTCTCTGTAGAACAGATCGAGAAAAAGCTTGACGGCGTAACAAATACACATCTGGATGAGACCGGAACCATGAAGCCGCTGGTTGACTGTATCAAATCCGGTGTACTCCGCGGTGCAGTGGCTATGGTTGGATGCAACAACCCGAAGGTACGTCCTGACGCGGCACACATCGAGCTTATGAAGAAACTTATTGCAAATGATATCATCCTGGTAGTATCCGGATGTTCTGCACAGGCAGCAGCAAAGGCGGGCCTCATGGATAAGAGAGCGAAAGACCTCTGCGGCGCTGGTCTGAAACGTGTATGTGAACTTGCAGACATTCCTCCTGTATTACATATGGGTTCTTGTGTAGACATCAGCCGTATGATGGTTCTTGCAGCAAGAATCGCAAAGGATTCCGGATGGAATATTTCTCAGATCCCGCTTGTAGGATGTGCTCCTGAGTGGATGTCCGAGAAAGCTGTTTCCATTGGTAACTACGTTGTGGCAACTGGTATCGATACCTACCTTGGCGTTGAGCCTTATGCATATGGCTCCTCCGAAGTGGACGGCCTTCTTAAAGGCGGCCTGAAAGACTGGGTTGAGGCTTGCTATACCGTAGAAAAAGACATTGATAAACTGGGCGATCTGATGATCGAGAGAATTGAAGAAAAGAGAACTGCATTAGGTATCTGATGAAGTTTAAGACAGAAAGGCGCGGTAACTTATGAAAATAGCAGTAACCGGTAAAGGCGGAGTAGGAAAAACAACATTTGCGGCAACCCTTGCCAGACTATACGCAGACGAAGGAAGAAAAGTCCTTGCAGCGGATGTGGATCCGGATGCAAATTTAGGACTGGCCCTTGGTTTTGACGAGGAGACTTTGGACTCTATCGTACCTATATCCAGGATGCGTAAGCTGGTGGAGGAACGCACCGGCGCAAACAGCCAGAACCAGTTTTATAAGCTGAACCCCAAGGTAGATGATATTCCGGACACCTACGGAAAGGTGTGCAACGGTGTAAAACTCCTTGTCCTTGGAACAGTGGAGACCGGAGGAGGCGGCTGTGTCTGCCCGGAACATGTTATGCTTAAACGCATTATCAACAATCTTGTCCTTCACAGAGAAGACGTGGTCATCCTGGATATGGAGGCGGGACTGGAGCATCTGGGAAGAGGTACGACGGAAAGCGTAGACGCTTTTATCGTTGTCATTGAACCTGGTGCAAGGAGCGTGCAGACCTACAAGAACGTAAAACGTCTTGCCAAAGACCTTGGCGTGGGCCAGGTCAAGGTGGTTGCAAACAAAGTCCGGAACCAGGAGGACGAAGAATTTGTAAAATCCCGGATCCCGGAAGAGGACCTGCTTGGCATGATCCACTATAATACAGAGGTTATCGACGCTGACCGTCAGGGAAAATCGCCTTATGATTTCAGTGAAACAGTGACGAAAGAAATTATAAAAATAAAAGAGAAAATAGATTTGGAAGAATCTATATAGGAGGTATGACAGTGCTTTTATTTGATATTGTATTTAACGGAAACGATACGATGTATGCAGAAGCCGTTGAAGCCGTTGAAGCTGCCATTGCAAAATACGGTGAGGACAAAGCAGTAGGTTTTCCTGATACCGCATATACCCTTGCCTGCTACTATGCAGAGACAGGTACAAAGATCACGACTTTAAAAGAAGCGAAAGAAGCGCTTACATATATTAAGTCCATCATGAAGAGAGAACGCCGTCTGGATTCTGCTTTTAATTCCGGTGTAGCGACTGCATTATCTGCAGAGCTTATCGAGGCAATGAAATACATAGACGGACAGCAGCCATACGAAGCTCCCTATCTTGGACATATGACAGACGCACAGATCCGTGAACTTGGTGTACCCCTTGTTACAGGAGACATCCCGGGCATCGCAGTTATCATTAACGCAGCTCCTACAGTGGAAGAGGCATGTGCCTTGGTTAAGAGCTATCAGTCTCAGGGTAACTTCGTATGTCTGGTAGGCGGCATCATCGAGCAGTTAAAAGAAGCTGGCTACAAGACCGGATTTAATGTACGTGTGTTCCCGATCGGTGAAAACATTTCTTCCGTTGCCCATGCGGTATCTGCTGCCTGCAGAACAGCTATGATCTTCGGAAATATCACACCTGGTGATAAGAAAGCTCTTCAGGAGTATACCTTTAACAGATTCCGTGCATTTGTCAATGCATTCGGACCGCTGGATGAAAAGACGGTTGCATGCGGTGCTGGAGCGATCTATTACGGATTCCCGGTTGTTACAAACGACATGGATTACACACCGTCTGTACCGAAGAGCCTGATCAAGCAGCCTAACATTGAAGAGTTTAACGCTACTTCTCTGGAAGCACGCGATATTAAGATCAAGATCACAAACGTAGATATCCCGGTTGCTTTCGCATCTGCATTTGAAGGTGAGATCATCCGTCGTAAAGACATGCAGGTGGAATTCGACGGTTCCCGCGTAGACTGTGCAGAGCTTGTACAGACCTGCGAGGCTACAGAGATCGAAGACCACAAGATCACTGTGATCGGACCGGAAGCAGACGAGATGGAACTTGGAAGCAAGAACAGCATCGCTTATGTGGTAAAGGTTGCCGGAAAGAACATGCAGCCTGACTTTGAGCCGGTTATCGAGCGTAAGTTCCATAACTACATCAACTGCATCGAGGGTGTTTACCATACCGGCCAGAGAGATATGCAGCGTATCCGTATCAGCATTGACGCATTTAACGCAGGCTTCCGCATCAAACATATCGGTGAAGTTCTTTACACTCAGGTAAAGAATGAGTTTGACGCAGTTGTAGATAAATGTGAAGTAGTGATCTATACAGATCCGGCAGAATGTACAAGAATCCGTCACGAAGTGGCTATTCCAACCTTCAACAAACGTGACGAGCGTCTGGAAAACCTTACAGACGAGTCTGTAGATGTATATTACAGCTGTATCCTTTGCCAGGCATTCTCCCCGTCCCACGTATGTGTGGTAACTCCGGAGAGACTTGGTCTTTGCGGTGCGGTATCCTGGCTGGATGCTAAGGCTACCAACGAGCTTGATCCAAGCGGCCCATGTCAGGTGATCACAAAAGAAAGAGTAATCGATGAAAATCTGGGTGCTTACGAGGATGTAGATGAGGCTGTTCAGAAATATTCTCAGGGAGCCCTGGAACATGTTACCCTGTATTCTATCATGCAGGATCCAATGACCTCCTGCGGATGCTTCGAATGTATCTGCGGCATCGAGCCTTTCTCCAACGGCGTAGTTATCGCAAACCGTGAGTATGCAGGAATGACACCTCTTGGAATGACCTTCCCGGAAATGGCATCCATGACAGGCGGCGGTGTGCAGACACCAGGATTCATGGGACATGGAAAACATTTCATCGGATCCAAGAAGTTTATGAAGGCAGAAGGCGGTATCGAGCGTATCGTATGGATGCCTAAGGAATTAAAAGAGTTTGTTGCAGATAGACTGAATAAGACAGCAAAAGAATTGTATGGCATTGACAATTTCACAGACATGATCGGTGATGAGACAGTAGCGGAAGATCCGGAAACACTGGTTGCTTTCCTTACAGAAAAGAATCATCCGGCACTTTCTATGGAGCCAATGATGTAAACAAAGCCAGACGCGGAAGGACAGTCTTTATCCTTCCGCGGGAGCTTTTCCTGCAAACATAGGGAACTGTAAAGTCGGAACCATACAATCTTAACCGAATCAGGAAAGTCCCATGTTTCATACTGTATAGAGCAGTGAGCAGGGGCGGAGACTATTAAGTTTCAAACAGGAAATGGAGATGTGCACTATGTTAATTAAAAGGATTTTTAATGGAAACGATGCAGTATATGGATTAACAGAGCAGGCCGTAAACGCGGCTATCGAACAGCATGGTGCAGACAAGGCGGTAGGCTTTCCTCACACGGCATACTGCCTGCCTTGCTATTATGCAGTGACCGGAGTAAAAGTAAAGACTCTTGGCGAATTAAAAGAAGCTTTAGGGGTTGTTAAGACACTGATGACAAGAGAAGAGCAGCTTGAGGATGCGCTGATGTCCGGCGTTGCCACTGCTCTTTGCGCAGAGTTTATTGAAGCATTAAAATATATAGATGGAGCGGAGCCGTACAGTGAGCCATGCACGGGACATCTTCCGGATTCTATTATCCGTGAGCTGGGTGTTCCCCTTGTAACGGGAGATATCCCAGGTGTAGCTGTTATCCTAGGCTCTGCACCTACCGCACAGGAAGGCGTGGATCTGATTAAGAGCTACCAGGCACAAGGTATCCTTGTGACTCTGGTAGGTGGAATCATTGACCAGGCACAGGAGCTGGGACTGAATATGGGCTATAATGTAAGGATCGTTCCTTTGGGTAAAGACGTGACATCTGTTATTCATGTAGTGTCCGTAGCAATCCGTGCGGCTTTGATTTTTGGAAATATCACGCCTGGGGATGCAGCAGGACTGCTTACTTATACGGCGGAGAGAGTACCTGCGTTTGTCAATGCCTTTAAACCGGTTGACGATGTGATTCTGGCTGCAGGAGCTGGTGCCATCAAGCTTGGATTCCCTGTTATCTCCAATGAAACTGAAAATATCGCAGAGGTCCCAGGGGCTCTGATCGCTTGCCCGAATGTTGTGGATTTTAATAAAGTATCTCTGGAGGCCAGAAATATCAAGATTAAGATAACCAAGATCGATATTCCTGTAGCTTTTGCATCTGCATTTGAAGGCGAGATCATCCGCCGCAAAGATATGCAGGTAGAATTTGACGGTTCCCGTGTGGACTGCGCAGAGCTTGTCTGCACAAAAGACCCGGATGAGGTGGAGGATCATAAGATTGAAATCATCGGACCGGAGATCGACACCTTTGAGTTGGGAAGCAAGCAGAGCATTGCTTATGTGGTAGAGGTTGCCGGCAAGAAGATGCAGCCGGACTTCGAACCTGTTATCGAGCGTAAGTTCCACAATTATATCAACTGCATCGAGGGAGTATATCATACTGGACAGAGAGATATGCTCCGCATCCGTATCAGCAAGGACGCGTTTAACGCAGGCTTCCGTGCAAAGCACATTGCGGAGGTGCTTTATACCCAGGTAAGAAACGAGTTTGAAGCCATCGTGGACAAATGTCAGGTGAAGATCTATACAGATCCGGCCGAATGTACCAGGATCCGCCACGAGCTTGCTATTCCTACCTTTGACAAGCGTGATGCCCGTCTTGAATCTCTTACGGATGAATCCGTTGACGTATACTATAGCTGCATCCTGTGCCAGGCTTTCTCCCCATCCCATGTATGTGTGGTAACACCGGAGAGACTTGGACTTTGCGGTGCAGTATCCTGGCTGGACGCTAAGGCGACCAATGAGCTGGATCCTAACGGACCCTGCCAGGTGATCACAAAAGAAAGACTGATCGATGACAGGATCGGCGAGTATGAAGATGTAAACGAAGCGGTGAAGAAATTCTCCCAGGGAGCCCTTGAGGAAGTTTCTCTGTATTCCATTATGGAAAAGCCAATGACCTCCTGCGGATGCTTTGAATGTATCTGCGGCATCGAGCCTTTCTCTAACGGCGTAGTGATCGCTAACCGCGAGTACGCAGGCATGACACCTCTTGGAATGACCTTCCCGGAGATGGCGTCTATGACAGGCGGCGGCGTACAGACGCCTGGCTTTATGGGACATGGAAAACACTTTATCGGATCGAAAAAATTCATGAAGGCAGAAGGCGGTATCGAACGTATCGTATGGATGCCGAAAGAACTGAAAGAGACTGTAGCGGACCGTCTGAACCAGACAGCAAAAGAGCTGTATGGAATAGAGAATTTCACCGATATGATCGGGGATGAGACCATCGCTACAGATCCGGAAACGCTTGTTGCATTTTTAACAGAACATAATCATCCTGCCTTGTCAATGGAACCAATGATGTAGTATAATAAAGTAAATTTATATTTATAAGAGGAGGCTAATAAGAAATGCCGTTTAATCAGAAACCACAAAAGTTTAACGCAAAGATTAACACAGTAACGATCGGAAGCGGTGATAAAACAGTTTCCATCGGCGGAAACAGCACTTTCCCATTCTACACCTTTGACGCTGCGGAAGAAAATACTCCTAAAGTAGGCGTTGAGATTTCCGATATGGGTCTGGAAGGCGCATCTGAAGGCATTAAAGCGTACTATGACGGCGCTTCCACCATGGCTGAGATCGCAAAGAAAGCAGCAGCTATGGAAGGTGCAGATTTTGTTACACTGATTCTGGAAGGCGGAGACCCGAACGGTGAGAACAAATCGATCGACGAGCTGATCGCTGTAGTAAAAGAGGTTGCAGAAGCAATCGACTGCCCGCTTGTAGTAGAAGGCTGCAAGAATGTAGAGAAGGACGCTGAACTGCTTCCTAAGGTAGCAGAAGCTCTTCAGGGAAGAAATGTCCTGATCCTTTCTGAAAAAGAAGAAAACTACAAAGCAATCGGCGCAGCAGCAGGCCTTGCATATAATCAGATCGTAGGCGCTGAATCCGCAGTAGATATCAACCTTGCAAAACAGTTAAACGTAGTGACCACACAGTTAGGTGTTGATGCGAAGAAGATCGTTATGAATGTCGGAAGTGCGGCAGTTGGCTATGGCTACGAATATGTAGTATCTACCATGGACCGTATCAAAGGTGCAGCTTTATCTCAGAATGATAACATGCTGCAGATGCCTATCATTACACCGGTTTCCTCAGAAGTATGGGGCGTAAAAGAGGCTATGGCTTCTGAAGCGGACATGCCGGAATGGGGATCCCAGGATGAGCGTGGAATCGATATGGAAATTATTACAGCAGCAGCAGACCTTGCTTCAGGATCCGATGCAGTTATCCTGAAACACCCGCAGGCTGTAAAAACAATTTCCGAAATGATCAAAGCACTTGCGTAATGGAATAGGAGGAAGAAGATATGGCACTGAATGGTATTCAGATCTTTAAATTAACACCAAAGAAAAACTG
>CALIZJ010000201.1 GCA_938028845.1 uncultured Blautia sp. | reverse complement strand
CGTGGAGATCCGGAAGGCGGGGCTGTACCGGTATGCACAGTCCCCGGACTTCGAAGTCCTGCTGTTTGCTTACCAGATGGATGATGCCCTTGTGGAGATCGTGGACCTGGCACAGGGGGAGAAGATCCCGGAATGGATCATGGAAGCCCTGCAGAGCGCGGATGTTATCAAGCACGCGTACAATGCAGCTTTTGAGTGGTACTGCCTGAACAGGGCAGGTTACAGGACACCGCTGACCCAGTGGAGATGTACCATGGCACACGGCCTTTACTGCGGATATCCGGGAGGACTGGACGCCATTGGAAAAGCAATCGGGCTTCCGCAGGACAGGCAGAAGCTTGCCACAGGAAAGGCACTGATCCGGTATTTCTGTGTTCCCTGCAGGCCCACAAAGAGCAATGGGAACCGGACATGGAATCTGCCGAAACATGCCCCGGAGAAATGGCAGCTGTTCAAGGAATACTGTAAACAGGACGTTACAGCGGAGAACAGCATCCTCAGGAGACTGGATCAATATCCGGTTCCGGCAGAGGAGGAAAGACTCTGGCAGATGGATGTGAAGATGAATGCGTTTGGCGTCCGTGTGGATGAAGAACTGACAGACGGTGCCCTGTACATAGATGAAGTGAGCCGGCAGACCTTGATGGAGGAAGCCATGGGGATCACCGGCATCGATAACCCGAACAGTACCGTACAGCTGATGGAATGGCTGGAAAGAAACGGCACGGAGACAGACAACCTACGCAAGGCTACCGTGTCCGATCTTCTGGCGGGACAGCCTGCAGAGAATGTGAAGCGGATGCTGGAGATCCGCCAGCAGCTGGGGAAGACTTCCGTGAAGAAATACGAGGCAATCCGCAATGCAAAAGGCGCGGACGGACGTGTCCGGGGACTTACCCAGTATTACGGTGCGAACCGGACGGGACGCTGGGCAGGACGGCTTGTGCAGATGCAGAACCTTCCCAGGAACTATCTTGGAACCCTGGATGAGGCAAGAAAGATCGTAAAGCAGAAAAACTATGAAGGACTGCGCATGATCTACGGAAACGTGCCGGACACCCTTTCCCAGCTGATCCGGACTGCATTTATCCCTTCTGAAGGAAATAAATTCGTGGTCGCGGACTTTTCCGCTATCGAGGCGCGTGTGATCGCCTGGCTGGCCGGGGAGCAGTGGGTGAATGAGGTATTTGCCACACACGGGAAGATCTACGAGGCAACGGCTTCCCAGATGTTCCATGTCCCGGTTGAAAAGATCAGAAAAGGGAACCCGGAGTATTCCCTCAGGCAGAAAGGCAAGGTCGCAACCCTTGCCCTTGGCTACCAGGGCGGTACTTCGGCGCTGATCGCAATGGGTGCACTTAACATGGGGCTGACGGAGGAAGAGCTTCCGGATATTGTCCTCAGATGGAGAAATGCAAACAGACGGATCGTGGATCTGTGGTACTCCATTGAACAGGCTGCATTAAAAGTCATGCAGACTGCAGAGCCCCAGGCGATCAACGGGCTGATCTTTGCCCTGGAAGGGGACATGCTCTACGGGCAGTGTTTCCTTACGGTAAGGCTCCCATCGGGGAGAAAGCTGTTTTACCCGAAGCCATTCCTGCAGGAGAATCAGTTCGGGAAAATGGCGCTGCATTATTACAGTACAGGGAGCAACAAGAAGTGGGGTGTGGAATCCACTTACGGTGGAAAGATGACAGAGAACATTGTCCAGGCGATCGCAAGGGACTGCCTGGCGGAAACTTTAAAACGGATCGAGGACAAAGGGCTGCATGTGGTATTCCATGTGCATGACGAGGTGATCATCGATGCGCCAGAAGAGACGACCGTGGAGGAGATCTGCGGGCTGATGGCAGAACCGATCCCATGGGCCCCGGGGCTTATCCTTAAAGGGGCCGGATTTGAAGGACAGTATTACATGAAGGACTAGGAGGGAACGTATGCGGTACAACAGAATGCTGAGGATCAGTACAGCCGGGAGCAGGAAGGCCACGCACTGGCCGAAGAGCTCCATCCTCTGGTCTGAGTTTACGGAAAAACTGAAAATGCCGGTGCGCGGCACAGAGACCATGGAAGAGTACCTGGCAATGCCAAAAGCGAGGCAGGCAGAGCTGAAAGATGTGGGCGGCTATGTGGGTGGTACCTTTACCGGGGACAGAAGGAAGGCCTCCGGCGTGGAAGGCAGGGATCTTGTCACACTGGATCTGGACAATATCCCTGCAGGACAGACGGAGGATATCTTAAAAAGAGTGTCCGGGCTTGGCTGTGCCTCAATGGTGTACAGTACCCGGAAACACGCAGGGTATGCCCCCAGACTGAGGGTCGTGATCCCCCTTGACCGTACCGTGACCGCTGATGAATATGAGCCGGTGGCACGTAAGATCGCGTCCCTGATTGGCATTCAGTTCTGTGACCCGACGACTTTTGAGGCGTCCAGGCTCATGTACTGGGGAAGCTGCTGTTCCGATGGCGAATATGTGGCAGAGGTATATGATAACCCGTTCTGCAGTGCAGGCGGCATCCTGGCCATGTACGGGGACTGGACAGACGTATCCCAGTGGGCACAGGTGCCTGGCAGCGAGGCAATCGAAAAAAGACGCCTGGCAAAGCAGGAAGACCCGACAGTGAAACGCGGAATCATCGGTGCATTCTGCCGTACTTATACCGTTACCCAGGCTATGGACAAATTTATCCCGGGTATGTATGAGGAGACGGATGTGCCCGGACGTTACACCTACACAGGGGGCTCCACACAGGGCGGCGCCGTGGTATATGACGGGGACTTGTTCCTGTACAGCCACCACGCAACAGATCCCTGTTCCGGACTTCTGGTCAACGCCTTTGACCTGGTAAGGCTGCATAAGTTCGGGGATCAGGATGCAGATGCAAAGGAAGGAACCCCAAACAATAAGCTGCCGTCTTTTCTGTCCATGTCCAGGCTTGCCCTGGAGGACAAGGCGGTATCGGATCTGATGTCAAAGGAACGTTTCGAGAATGCGAAGGAAGCCTTTGCGGCAGGGAATACACCCCAGGCAGGGCAGGAAGCAGACGAGGACACCAGCTGGATTTACAGCCTTACCAAGGACGCCAGCGGGCGTTTTGAAAAGACCATAAACAATGCAGTCATCATCCTGGAGCATGATCCCCTCCTGAGGGGGAAGATCGTGACGGATGAGTTTGCGAGCTGCGGGATGGTGCTTGGCAGGATGCCCTGGGATGAAAGGGACGAAAAGCGCAGATGGAAGGACGTGGATGACGCTGGTTTTTACCGGTATATGGAAACCTTTTATGGCCTTACCGGGAGAGAAAAGCTAGATAATGCCCTTCTCTTGGTCAGTGCCCAAAACCGGATCAATGATGTGAAAAGATACCTGCAGGGGCTGAAATGGGACGGCAGGAAGCGCGTGGACGGGCTCCTGGCGGATTACCTTGGTGCGGAAGACAATGCCTATACAAGGGCAGTTATGCGGAAGTCCCTGTGCGCGGCCGTGGCCAGGGCCGTGAACGGCGGCTCCAAGTTTGACAATATGCCAATATTTGTAGGTCCACAGGGAATCGGTAAGAGTACCTTTTTAAGTATTCTGGGAAAGGAGTGGTTCTCGGATTCTTTGACAACCTTTGAAGGCAAGGAAGCCGCAGAGCTGATACAGGGTACCTGGATTAACGAGATCGGGGAGCTGACAGCGTTTACCAAACAGGAAACACAGGTGATCAAACAGTTTTTAAGCAAGACAGATGACATATACCGCGCAGCTTACGGAAAGCGGACGGAGAAATACCCGCGGCGCTGTGTGTTCTTCGGGACGTCCAATGACACGGAGTTCCTGAAGGATGCCACCGGAAACCGGCGTTTCTGGCCCGTGGATGTGGGGGTGCATAAAGCCACAAAATCCGTATGGGAAGATCTCCCCGGTGAGGTAGACCAGATATGGGCGGAGGCTTACGTGTACTGGCAGATGGGCGAGAAGCTGTTCCTGCCAAAAGAGATCGAATGCTTGGCAGAGGCAGCCCAGAAGGAGCACAGGGAGTCTTCCGGAAAGGAAGGGCTTATCCTGGAATACCTGGAAAAGCCGGTCCCTGAGAACTGGAACAGCATGAAGCTGATGGACCGCAGGACATACCTGAACGGGAACATGAAAGCGGCGGAAGGGACGAAACTGGTACCGAGGGTGAGTGTCTGCGCAATGGAGATCTGGGTGGAATGCTTTGGCAGCGACCCACGCTATATGCAGCGCCGGGACAGCGCCGAGATCAACAACATCCTGATGGGAATCCCTGGCTGGGAAAAGGAAAGATCTTCCGGGCGGCATGGCATTTACGGGACACAGAGAGGGTTCCGCAGGTGTCAACAAACTTAGCCAACAGACCAGAAAAAGGCAGATTTAAGTTTGTTGACGTTGACCGGGGCAAAAAACATTGTCAACGGCATGTGACACAGTTTGTAGACGACTGAAAAGCCCGAAAATCCAATAAAAACCAATAAATGTCTACAATGTCAACAAACTCTCTATATAAATATAAAAATAGATATAAGTAGGATACCTAATAGCACCTAGCGCGCCTAAAAATAGACACGTATACGCGCGTGAGAGTGTTGCAGACAGGAGGACTAAGAATGCGGGAAAAAGAGATTGAGAAAATCCTGGTGGACGAGGTAAAGCGTCTGGGAGGCAGGGCGTATAAGTGGACAAGCCCCGGCAACGACGGAGTGCCGGACCGGATCGTGATCCTTCCAGACACCAGGGTGATATTCGTGGAACTGAAAACAGACACAGGGGTGCTGAGCCCCCTGCAGAAGGTCCAGATCGGCCGGCTGAAAAAACTGGGACAGTGGGTAGAAGTGGTAAAAGGCATCCGGGGCTTAAAAGTGTTCTTTGAGGACCTGGGCTATACGGACACAGCTTTCCGGATCGCGACGAAGTACAGGCTGGGGTGAGGAGCAAAAAAGATGATATTTAAACCACACGCATACCAGCAGCACTGCATCAACAAGGTCATAGAGATTGCAAAGCTGGGGCTTTTCCTGGACATGGGACTTGGTAAGACGGTCACCACACTGACGGCCATCCGCCAGCTGAAATATGACCGGTTCGAAGTACGGAAGGTCCTGGTGATCGCACCGAAGAAGGTGGCAGAAGGAACCTGGACGAGGGAAAAAGACAAGTGGGAGCATACAAAGATCCTCCGGGTTTCGCCGGTGCTTGGCAGCCAAGCCAAAAGGATCCGGGCCTTGAACACGCCAGCGGATATTTATATCATCAACCGGGAAAACGTGTGCTGGCTGGTTGATTATTACCGGAATGACTGGCCGTTTGACATGGTGATCATTGATGAATCCAGCAGCTTCAAGAGCCACACGGCAAAAAGATTCAAGGCACTGGCAAGCATCAGCAGCCGGATCACAAGGCTGGTGGAGCTGACCGGAACCCCGTCACCAAACGGGCTTGACGATCTCTGGTCGCAGGTATTCCTCCTGGACGGAGGGGAACGCCTGGGAAAAAGATATACACAGTTCCGGGAACGGTACTTTGATCCGGGACGCCGCGGGGCAGACGGGATGGTCTATGATTACAAGGCCAAACCGGGGAGTGAGCAGAGTATTCTGGAGCGGATATCCGACATCTGCATCAGCATGAAGGCTGAGGATTACCTGCAGCTTCCGGACATCATCTACCACACAGTGCCGGTAGTACTGGACCCGAAAGCCCTGAAGGCTTACCGGGAGATGGAGCGGAAGATGGTCCTGGAGCTTCCGGAGGACGAGGAAGAGATCAGTGTTACCAGTGCAGCAGCGCTGAGCAACAAACTCCTTCAGCTGGCAAACGGCGCTTTGTATGATGACGGGCACCTGGTACATGAGATCCATGACTGCAAGCTGGAAGCCTTTACGGAACTGATCGAGAGCCTGCAGGGAAAACCGGCACTGGTCTTTTACAATTTCCAGCATGACAAGACGCGCATCCTGAAAACACTGGAAAAGACAAAGCTGCGGATCCGGGAACTGAAAAAGCCACAGGATGAAGACGACTGGAATGCCGGAAAGATCGACATCCTTCTGGCACACCCTGCAAGCGCAGCTTACGGGCTGAACCTGCAGCAGGGCGGGAACCATGTCATCTGGTTCGGGCTTACCTGGAACTACGAGTTATACACACAGGCGAACAAAAGGCTTCACCGCCAGGGACAGACCGAAAAGGTGATCATACACCATCTGGTAAGCACTGGCACCCGTGATGAGGATGTGATGCAGGCTTTGGAGAAAAAGGACGATGTCCAGAACTGGGTGATGGAAAGCCTGAAGGCAAGGATAAAAGCGATAAAGGAGGGCAGGCGCTAATGGATTTAGCAAAGAGGATAAGGGCAATAGGAGAATCTGCCGGCAGGATAGATAGAGGGCTGCTAGTTGGAAAAGTAAAGTGTCAGGGCTGCGGAAAGGAGATCTGTTCCGATGATGACCTGACGGATGTAGAGTATGTGAAGACAAAAAGAAACTCGGATATATTTTTCCACACCGGATGCATGGGCAAGGTGTGGAAGCATGGGATCTGTTAAGGAGGATGAGTTATGCTGCAGGAAATGAGGTTAGAGGACGCATTGAAAAAATTTCTTCAGGGGAAGAAAGTCCTGGTCATGTATGATGAGACACTTGAAGCTGATAAACCGGCGTTTACAGTAGAGCCGCTGGAAGAAATGCTGAAAAGAGAGCGCTTCCTGGTCGAGGTACCAGCTGTGGAGAATGTGGACTTTAAAGAAGCTGTGAATCGGATGGTAACACCAGAAAAATTGCCCCCCCAAGAGCCTGATAGGGGAGAAGCAGAGGTAGCGCTCATGGAAACTGAAAGAAGCTTGGCACAGGAGCTAAGAGGGTATTCCGGATTTTTGCATATCCGCTGTGAACATTGTGGTAAGACAAAGACCTTCTGCGCCAAATATCAGCTTAGCTATTTTGGATGCAAAGAATGTGGCGAGAAGACGGAACTAAAGGATTTGAAACAGGCGTTTATCAACTGCGAATGCGGCGGTACGGCAAGATATTTCACAAATGAGACTGCAGATCTGATCGAACTGAACTGTATAAACTGCGGTATGCCTGTTGCGCTGAAATACAACGCTAAGAAGAAACGGTATGAAACGATAAGGAGCTGACTATGGCAGAAAAATATAAAACCTGTAAACACAGCACCGGCAGAGTGGGCGAGCTGATTGTATACGTTCACCCGACCTGTCCGAGGTTGTCAATGATAAAAGGCACCTTATGCAGCAGTAAGATCCGCTGCAGGGAGTGCAGAAGCTGGGAGGTAAAATAGATGATACCAAAATGCAGTGAATGTGATTTTTGCGAAATGATAACCAGGGCGAATGCCAAATTTAGCAAATCTGGGATATACGGAAGAGGCGAATTCTTCTGTGAAAATCCAGAAACAAAGAAGTTACCAGTAAAGGCATTCGGAAATAAAGCGGAAGGCTTTATTGGATTTGGAACCACGGAAAAAGAATCAAAATTGACTTTGAAAACAAGTCCAAGATGGTGTCCAAGGAGGGCGAAGAATGGAAGATAAAACCTGCAAGACCTGTAAGGACAACGACAATGGCCTGTGCGACAGGAAAGGGTTCCTGGTGGAGGATGAACATACCTGTGGCAAATGGCAACCGGAATGGAGAGAGCGAATAATGGCCAGATTTCTAAAAGTGAGGTGAAACAGATGCTGACTGTGATTATTTCGATGGGAATCGGAATCCTGATTGGATTTTTTGGAGCCTGCGCATGGGCACTGACTGAGGCTAAGAAAGATAAGGAGGTGCCGGATGATTGACAACAGAATTGTATTGCAGATGGCAAGAGCCTACGGCATGAATCCAGATAAGGCCAGGAAGCTTCTGGAGGATGCCAGATCAGAACCGGCAATCATGAAGCGGATACATAAGTATGAGCAGCTTGTGGGAGGTGACAGAGGTGGAAGAAGTCAAGATAACCCGAAAGCTTCTGGACAGTTACAAGAAACTGAAAAGGGAGCTTCCAATCCTTGAATATGAGTTGAATGAGCTGTGGATGACGGACAAGGGCATGGGGAACAGTGTGATCCTCAATGGCAAATCCGGATCCAAGAAGCCAGAGACAGTAGTTGGTTTTGACTATGAAAAGTATAACCGGCGGAAAAAGACTTTGGCTAAGAAGAAAAAGCAGGTGGCAGTTATTGAGGAATGGATTGACGATATTCCAGATGGTCAGACTAGATGCGTGTTTAAGATGTTTTACCGGGATGGGATGACCTGGGAGAAGATAGCGGCTAAGACAGGATATTCCCAGAGCCCGGACTATCCGAGATTACATATCCGAGATGCCTACTTGAAAAAGTGTGGGATTAAATGAAAAAGGTCGGAAAAGTCGGATTTGTCGTTGTAAGATAACAATGAAGCCGAAGGCTCAGCGGAGCTGGTGGCTTAATCCTTTTAGTGTGGTGAAAAGTTCCTAACAAGCGACTGCTAGGTGTCAGAACCTGGCGGTTGATTTGGTTAGTACCAGACCAAGGTCAAAGGTACTGTTACTGCTTAGTAGATAAGCGGCGGACTTTATTATTTTCCACGAGAGTTGAAAAACGTTGGACAGGGTTGGATCCACCTTGAACGTTATCAAGGGAGTACTTCCATCTTGGAACATAGCTCAGCAGCGTAGAGCAACTGGCTTATACCCAGCGTGTCCCAGGTTCGAGTCCTGGTGTTCCGATTGGCTTCGAAAATTGCTTTGAAAATTTGTAAAAATTATTCTGGACTTTAAAAAACTTTTGTGTTATATATAAAGTATAACTAATATATGCTAATTACAATTTTATCCCTTATAAGCAAATGGCTATCAATCAATTATGAGCACCAGATTTTTGAAAACATAAAATTAAGAATAAATATTTTAGAGGTGATTATTATGTTGATGAATATGGTACTGGTAAATAAGATGGTTGTAAATCAAGGTAGCGTTAACGGCATTTGCGGTGATCTGCTAGGATGAGTAGTAACTGTTTGCTTGGGAAAAAATTGATAATGGGTTAAATGCCGTGGGGTTCGACTCCCCAGATCACTACTAGAGCATTCTCGGAAGAGGATGCTCTTTTATTGTCCATATTTTTTATAGTATGAAATTCACTAAATAATGATAAAAAAATCATTTATATTACCCCTAGATTTTTGGTGTACATTTACATATAATGAAATTACACGAAAGAAAGTTGAGGGGGACATAGTGTGGATTTAAACGAAAATGGTGTATTGGAGCCCGGGTTGCATAGATGTGCATTGAATGAAATATATGATACATTTGTAAACAAATTTTCAACTTCTATACGTAGAGAAAATATATTCAATAGTTTAATAACATTTTTAAAATATCTAAATGATAATTATAAAATATATGAAGTTTGGATTGATGGAAGTTACGCTAGTGAAAAAATAAATCCAAACGACGTTGACATTGTTATTTTCTTTGAAGTTGAAGATTTTATTAAAGTTCAGGCTGTTTGGGATACTGTAAGGGCTGTACAAGATATAGATTCTTATTGTGCTGTTGCAGTAAATGAAGATAGTAAGAAAAAAATTGCGCCAATGGAGTATCAAAAGGTTATTAACAATAGGAATTATTGGAGAGGACAGTTTGGATATGATCGTGCGGATAAGCCAAAGGGTATTATTGTTCTTTCGGCAGAAGAAATCGAGAAATATTTAAAAGGGGGTGAGGCAGATGGCAATGGAGGCAATTAACTCTATCAATCGAAAAATTAAAGATACAGAGAAAGAAATTAATGACCTGCATCAAGAATTAAGGAATGGGTCATCTGAGCTCACTCAATTTATGATTTCCGAGCTAAAAAGAAGATTGGAGAGTCTTTCAGAACAGAAGAAACGCATATTAGCAGCCCAAGCAAAAGAAACAATATCGCTAAGAATGTACGGAGAAAATGTTGAATATGGAAAAATATCTAACAGAATATTAGTATCTGTTCTTGGCGGTTTTCAAGCGTTGATTGATAGCATAGCTACAGCTTCTGATGGTGCAAAGGGGATGCGTGGAAAGTTCAAAACTAGCGCACAAGTAACAACTGATTTTAAGGTTACGAGTGTATATCCGGGATCCTTTGGAGTTGTATTGGAAAAGGACTGTCAGCAAATGGAGTTGGCACAAAACTCTACAAAAACAGGAAATGTGATTCGTGATTTATTTGACATTTTAGAAAATAGCACAGATTCAGAAAAATTGGTTAATTATATTTCTCCATACGGGAAGCGAACTATAAACCATTACAGGGAATGGTTGAAAAGCATAAAGACTGACGGAATAAATTTAGAGATGAACTGGATTGATGATTCAGCTGAGGTAAGAAAGCTTGATATAAATCACACTAAGGTTCAAGATGTGATTTATACGCTCGATTCTATTGAGGATGTTGTTAATGAAGAAGTAGAAGTAAAGGGTGTTTTGACAGGGATTAACATTCGACAAAATACATTTGAGCTAAAAAGCGAGGAAGGAATTATTAAAGGAACGAGTAGGATGGATACATTGATTCAGATATCTTCCTCATTTGGAGGAGAAATTACAGCACATCTTATGAAAAGCACATTACAAAGTAAAAATTTTGTATCCAAGGTAACATGGTATCTTGAAAATGCAAATTGATAAGATACACAACACGAAGGCAGCTCTCCGGGGCTGCTTTTGCTATGTCAATTTTCGCACAGCGCACACAGCACCAGCCGTACACCAGACACGGTCACCTCCTTTCATGTTACGGCAGCAATCGGCTGTCGAGTATGGTGCTGGTGGGACTGTGATTTGATAGAAAGAAGGTGAGCCCAAGTGGCAGAAAAACTGACCAAAAAACAGAAGATTTTCGCAGATGAGTACCTGATAGACCTGAACGCTACAAGGGCTTACAAGGTAGCGTATCCGTCTGTAAAGAAGGATGAGACAGCAAGAACGAATGGTAGTAGAATGCTAACAAATGCTAACGTTGCAGATTATATTGCAGAACGGATGCAGGAGCGCCAGAAACGCACTGAAATCACTCAGGATCGCGTCCTGGAAGAACTGGCTATTATCGCATTTTCACGAGCTACCGATTTCGCAGAAGTGAAAAAGGGAATTGTATATATCAAGGATACCTCAAAGCTATCACCTGATCAGGTCAGAGCAATAGCTGGAATTAAGCAGGGCAAATTCGGAGCGGAAATAAAGCTGAATGATAAGGAGAAGGCTCTTGAGCTTCTAGGACGTCACCTTGGCATGTTCAAGGACAAGGTGGAGGTGTCTGGCCTTGAGGATGAAAAGAAGAAACTGGACAGTATCCTACAGCAGATACGTGGTGATGGATAGTGAGTACAGAAAGTCTATTGCTGTCTCCAAAATACAAGGCCTTCTTGAAGTGTGATGCTCCAGTAGAATTTCTGGAAGGCACCACAGCGGCTGGCAAAACAACAGTCGGCCTATTCAAATTCATGGTGAAAGTTGCAGAATCCCCCAAGAAACTGCATATTCTGGCAGCAGATGACACAGGAGCGGCTGAGAAGAACATCATCAACAAGGATCTTGGAATACTGGATGATTTCGGAATTCTGGCAGAGTATAAGGGTAACGGATCCGGCGAGTACAAAATGCCACATATTATTTTCCATACATCCGGCGGCGATAAGATCATATTTGTAATCGGTTATGGCAACAAGAGCAAATGGAAGGATGCCCTTGGCGGCCAGTATGGATGTTTGTACATCGATGAGATTAACACTGCGGATATTGATTTCGTCCGAGAGGCTTCCATGCGCTGCGATTACCTTATGGCCACATTAAACCCGGATGATCCCAGTCTGGACGTGTACAAGGAATATATCAACTGCAGCCGTCCCCTTCCAGAATGGGAGAGTGATACGCCGCAGGAAATAAAAGATGAGTTAAAAGAAGAGCCAAAACCCGGCTGGGTACATTGGTTCTTTTCTTTTTCTGATAACGCCGGTCTTCCAGAGGAAAAGAAACAGAAGATTATCCAGAACACCCCGAAAGGCACCAAGATCTGGAAAAACAAGATCCTTGGATTACGAGGTAAGGCAACGGGTCTTGTATTCTCCAATTTCAGCCGCAAAAAGCACGTGGTATCTGAACGCTGGGTTCGGGAGCAGATGGCAGCAGGCAAAATAAAATTCAAAAAGTTTACCTGCGGTCTGGACACTTCATATTCCTCCAAGTCGCCGGATACCATTGCAATGCTCTTCCAGGGGATCACGATGGATCGGAAGCTGATCACGCTGGCTGAGAAGGTATATAACAACAAGGAGCTGGATCAGCCCCTTGCCCCATCAGATACAGCCGTGAAATTCGTGGAATTCTTGGATAGGTGTCGCAACAACTGGGGATTCGCGAAAGAGGTATTCGTAGATTCTGCAGATGCAGCGACAATTACGGAGCTACGGAAGTACAAGCGCCTGAGAGGATGCCTGTACAACTTTGTGGAATCCTACAAGAAAGTAACTATCCTGGATAGAATCAACCTGCAGCTGGGCTGGATCCAGCAGGATAGCTATCTGGTGGTAAATACCTGTGAGAATCATATTTCCGAGATGGAGAAGTACTCCTGGAAGGAAGATAAGGACGAGCCAGAGGATAAGAACGATCATACAATCAATGCTCAGCAGTACGGATGGATCCCATACCGGGATCTGATCGGATTTGAGGAGGCAAAGAAAAGGTGAAACTGATGGAAAAAATAAACGAAGGCATTAAAAGAACGGTTCGCAGCTGGCTCAATGTAGTTCCTGCGAACCCCTATAATTTCCAAATCAATGAGATGCTGGATTTCGAGGCACACGCAATCCGAAACCGGATCTGGTACCGTGGAGATGGAAATGAGTTGGAACAGTTCTACCAGCAGAACAGTGAGTATGCAGATCGGTACAAGTTCTGGGCGTGCAGATCTACTCCGGGGATGGATATGCGCAAGATCCACACCGGATTACCTGGCTTGATCGTAAAAGCACTGGCATCTGTTGTGCTTCCAGATATGGACGATTTCGAGTTTGAGAATCCCAAGCAGGAGAATATCTGGAACGAAATTGCGAAAGATAATATGTTTTCGCGAAAGATGGAAAGTATCCTGAAAGAAGTGCTGTACATTGGGGACGGAGCTTTCAAAATAACTGTTGACAGTGCAGTTAGCGAGTATCCTATTTTGGAATGGTATTCCGGCGATAGAGTAGAATTTGTCAGAAAGAGAGACCGGATCCAGGAGGTTATCTTCAAGACTCCCTACCGGGAAGGACATCGAACCTATGTCTTGAATGAGCGTTACGGATATGGATATATCATCAACGAACTGTATCTGGGTGATCAGCTGGTCCCGCTGACTTCTACATCGATCACAGCAGATCTGCGAGACGTAGGCTTCGATAAGAATATGATTCTTGCAATACCACTAATGATTTATGAATCGTCCAAGTACGAGGGTAGAGGTGGCAGCGTTTTTGACGGAAAGCTGGACAATTTCGATTCCCTTGACGAGACCTGGTCTCAGTGGATGGATGCTCTCCGATCTGGAAGAGCCAAAACCTATATCCCGGAATGCCTGGTGCCTCACGATCCTAACACAGGGCGCCTGATCCGTCCGAACCCATTCGACAACCGCTATTTTGCGGCTGATGGAGACATGCGAGAGGGACAGAAGAACCAGGTGGTAACAGACCAGCCAACAATCCCGCATGAGAGCTATCTGGCCTCCTACATTACAGCACTGGATCTGTGCCTGCAGGGGATTATAAGTCCAAGCACTCTTGGAATCGATACTAAGAAGCTTGATAACGCAGAGGCACAGAGGGAAAAAGAGAAGACCACACTGTATACCAGAAATGCGATTGTAGAAGCATTACAGGAAACTCTACCGGACGTAGTGGCAGCCTGTATCAATGCGAACAACTTCCTGCATGGCCAGAGCGCCGAAGATGTGAAAGTGAATATTCCGTTCGGCGAATATGCGAACCCATCTTTTGAGAGCCAGGTTGAAACGGTAGCCAAAGCGAAACAGGGCGGTATCATGAGCATTGAGCGATGTGTGGAGGAACTCTACGGCGATAGCCTGGATGAACACTGCAAAGAAGAGGAAGTAGCCCGTCTGAAGGCAGAGCAGGGCATACAGGACCTGGAAGAACCGGGAGTCAACCTGGAAGCTGGTGGATTTGGAATCAATCTGGAAGGTGGTGAGGAAAATGAAGGTAAAAGTGGGGCCAAGGCTATACCAGATGAATCGAAAAAAGTACCAGGGACTTCTGGAAATAGCCCGGGAGCAGGTATCGATGGGAGTGTACGCAATTGAGAAAGAAGGATATGCGGAGCTTCGAAGAGATATCTGCGACAGCCAGACAAAGCTAAAAGACACCATCCGAGTGTTTAAAAGCCAGGGATTTCGGGTGTTCGCAAACGGGAGGTAGGCCATGCCAAAGATCAATACCAGCTATGATATAGGCGCAGCTTTTGAGGCCATTGAAAACGAGCTTATGACTTCCATGATCCGAAATATGCGCCGGCACAAGCTGGAAGAAATCACCGAGGATAAGCAGTGGGCCATGTGGCAGGCAATGCAGCTTCACACCCTGGAAAAGTACAAAAAAGCCAATCAGAAAAAGTATGGCAAGCAGTTCCGGGATATCAACAGCCAGATTGAGATGCTGATCCGGATTTCCCGTGCTGATGGAGAGATGGATCAGGAGATTGCAATCCTGGAAGCAATCAAAAAAGGATTTCCGGGAAAGCGAGTCGCAAGAGGTGCTACAGCCGAGTTTTTCAAACTGAATGACCGGAAACTGGATGCACTGATCAAAGCTACCACAAGCGATATGAAAAAGGCAGAGACGGCTATTCTTAGGATGGCCAATGATCAGTATCGCCAGGTAATCTACAATGCCCAGGTATATGCAAACACTGGATCCGGAACCTATGAAAAGGCCATAGATATGGCTACAGAGGATTTTCGGAGGGCTGGCCTTAACTGCGTACAGTATGCCAATGGAGCCCGTCACACGCTTGCTGATTATGCAGATATGGCAATCCGTACCGCCTGCAAAAGGGCATACCTGCAGGGGGAGGGGCAGAAACGCCAGGAATGGGGAATTTCCACAGTGATTATCAATAAGCGTGGAAATCCTTGTCCAAAGTGCTTACCGTTTGTTGGCAAGGTACTGATTGATGATGTGTGGAGCGGAGGCCCCAAGGACGGGAAATCCTCTGTTATCGGAATCAATTATCCGCTGATGAGCAGCGCCATCGAAGCCGGTTTGTATCATCCGAGGTGTAAGGATAGCCATACAACTTATTTTGAGGGTATCAGCACGCCACCCGAGAAGAGTCAGTATACCAAGGCTGAACTTTCTGAGCTGGCAGATAAGACGTATCAGGAAAGCCGGCAGCAGTACGCCGTAAGGCAGGAAAAGAAATTTGGCAGGATGGCAGACTTTTCCTTGGATCCGGAGAATCAGCAAAAATATGAGCGGAAACAAAATGAGTGGAAATCCATTGCAAATGATACCACATCTGATATAATGGTGACAGGAGCCAGAATCACAGATACATTCAGTGAAGAGGCAGATAACTTTGCAGATATGTATTACAAAGAAATCAGGAGCTTTTCCACAGACGCAAAGAAGATTGCTGAAAATCTTGGAAAAGAAGAATCTGATATAGCAAAGATAAAGGCATATCTGTTTGAAGAGAAATCATTGTATGATCCAGATTTGAAGACATACAGGAGATTTGATCCCGATTGCGCCATAGCTCAGAGTTGGCAACGGCTTATGACAGGAAAAGACATTAAGCCGCATGATCGTACATTGATAGAGCATGAGCTTCTCGAAATGAAAATAAAAAGAGAAAATCCTAATATTGAGCACTGGAAAGCCCATGAACTTGCTACAGAAAAATATGATTATCCAAAGGAGGCATTAGAGTATTATGGTAATCTTAAAAAACATAAAAAAGATAAGTAATACGATTTCTGCCGATTATTACCCGGAAGGAAAAGAACCAAAAGGTTTTATGAAGGTTGAAGATGGAAAGGTCACTGAACATGAAAACGCAAGCTCTTTTGCAGCACCACATGTCCGAAATGAGTTGAAACGTTTAGTAAAAATGGATAATCCACCAGTAGAAAAAACAGTATTATGGTATTAAATACCACCAACCAGAAATGGCCGGTGGTATTTTTATACCCATTTTTCAGAAAGGAGACAGCTATGAAAGTACAGAGAAAACCGACAGAAGCCGATACGGAATTGCAGTTCCAGTTTAATGAGCCGGGAGTAAGGTTTCTCGTTAAGAACTTCACAGATGATGATATCTACGTGGGGTTTGAAGCAGGAGCTGAAAAAGATAACATGATCCTGATACCAACTGAGGCGGCTCAGGCGATTCCCAGTGCAGACGCTCTGGGATGCAATACAGTGTATGTGATCCCGGTTTCTGCATCCGACAAAGGAGTTGAAGTACAATGTTTACGATAGGACAGGACATTATATCCGGCAACATGGGCTATATCGGCACCGAACCCGGCAGGCTGTATCGGATGGGGCCACAAAGTAAGGTGGCAGAAGCTTCCGGGGAACCGCCGGTGGTGTTGGCAGACTGCAAGAAGCCGTTGAAGGGGCTGAAAGTATACGGTAGGAGCAAGCAGGTTACGACTACTGGGGCGCAGTTGCTGGATCAGACCAAAGCTACAGCAAATGGATGGAATATAAAGTACGATATTCCGCTAGAAAAATCAAAAACATACACTTTTACAAATGGAGAAAAAGCTGCTAATAGCGTGGCAATATTTGGAGTTAACCCAGACGAAGCAGATGAAAACTTATCAGTTAAATATTTGTCCCCGAAGGAATCATATACTTTTACATGTGCAAAAGATTATGCGTCAATTCTTCTCGGAGGATCTGACGAAAAAACAGTAACTGATGGGGAATATATGCTAAACGCCGGCTCCGCCCAGTTACCTTGGGAGCCGTACACCGGCGGCGTACCATCTCCGTCTCCTGACTATCCGCAAGAGATTGAATCCGTTGGAACGAAGTGGAGTACAGGGGCGAATCTGCTGGATATATCACAGTGGAAACCACACAAGAAATCTGTATATGGACTCGCAATAACTATTGAAAATGATATTGTTACACTTCGTGGAACTTTCACACAACCCTCCGTTACCGCAGGGAAAGAATTTCAAGCGATGTTCCGTTTCATAAGCACAAAAACTGATATACAACTTCCAGATAACGCCAAAGTTACCGCTCAAATTATCAAAAGTGATGGAGCGAAAAGTACGTATATTTCTGATAATGGACTGAAAGAACGTCTACCATGTATTATTATTGCCTTCTATGCTATAAATGGAGAAGAAGTTGAAATCCAGCTTAAGCCAATGATATATATTGGCGATACCGCACCAGAATGGGAGCCATACACCGGCGGCGTACCAAAACCATACGGAGATAAGATTAGAGTTGGAGTGATGGGAAAAAATTTGCTCGACCCTGCACAAGCATACCAAAGTACCACATCGAATTACAGAATGTATAAAGACGGTTTTTTACTCAAAAAAGGTGTGACATATACACTATCTTGTTATCCGAGTAAGGCAGATGGACTATATATTATAGGAGTACCAGATTACGACAAATTACTCGCTGTGAGTTACAAAAAATCGTTCGTGACGTACACGCCCAACGAAGACGTAATGGTAACATTTAATTATTATCTTGACGGGAAGCTTGATCCAAAAACATCCAAACTAATGCTTGAAATAGGAGAAAACCCTAATCCATTCTACGAACCCTACCATGAGCCGCAATTTGCATCTATCGCAACTCCAAATGGTCTGCCTGGCATACCAGTAGCCTCTGGCGGCAATTATACGGATGCAGACGGCAGACAATGGATTTGTGATGAGATTGATTTTGGCCGTGGGGTGTATGTGCAGAGGGTCTGGAAAGGCGAGTTTGATGGAAGCGATGACGAAAGATGGGAGATTTACAACAATACAACATATGCAGGATTCTACTTGACTAACGTGTTTGCAGAAAAACTTACCATGAGGGACGGTATAGCGAATACGTACAAGGTTGATAACTCTTACATTCCCATTGAAGCTGTATGGATTGGAGTTAATGAGAAAGCAATCTATATAAAAAACAGTAGATTTTACGATGATACGCTATCTGATAAAGGACTATCAAATTTTAAAGCCAGCCTTGCGGCATATCCAATGGTGGTAATGACTTATTTAGATAGCCCCATCGAAACCCCTCTCACCTCCGACCAGCTAGCCGCCTATAAGCAACTCAATACCTACAAAGGCACCACCATCATAGATAATGATGCCGGGGCATATATGACGATCAAGTACAACACATAGAGATATGTGTTATTTTTATGCGAATTTTTAAGAAAGAGAGGATAAAAGCGTGAAGAAATTATTTATCAGCCAGCCCATGAGGGGTAAAACAGAAGAGGAAATCCTTGCAGTAAGAGAAAAAGCAATCAAGAGTGCAGAAAAGCAGGTTGGTGAGCATGTAGAGGTAATTGATTCTTTTTTCAGTCGGCACCGTTAGATGCAAGGCCTCTTTGGTATCTGGGTGAATCTCTTAAACTTCTGGCAGAAGGTGACGTGGCATATTTCGCCAAAGGATGGGACGAAGCCAGAGGATGTAAAATTGAGCACACCTGCGCTGTAGAGTACGGCATTGATCGAATAGAAGAAAGCTAATTTGCGCCGGCGCAAAAAGGAGGCTGACATGAGGAAAAACATAGTGTTTCAGTTGCTTCTATTCGTATTTTTCGTATGGCTGGAGTTCTGGAATATAAAAATTCTGGCGGTTGCGATCCAGACGTTTTTACACGAAGGCCTATCCATATTGCCACAAATCGCTATTGTGACGATATACGGAAGTTATTGTTCCTACAAAGCGGCGCGAAAAGCATTCAGAGAAGCGATAAGGAGGTGGTGGAGTGCGCGTGACAGTAATCCATAATTTCTACGACAGAGAGAATGATCTCACCCTTAGAATAACCGGAGAGGAACTGAACGTCTCTCTGGAAAGAGCCAAGTACCTGGCTGGAAAGGGGCTTGTACAGATCATTGAGAACCAGGAAGGCGGTGATCCAGAATCTCCCACAGAGACTGAGGGTTAGAAGTCTCAGCCCGAAGGCGTAAAACTACACGGAGACACCGGGTTACCAACTGTACTGTGAGACACACGTAAAACTGTTATAGCGCAGACAGCGCATTAAAAACTGTAAAGGAGCATGAAACATGTATAGAAAAATGAGTTGCAAGATTCCAATGAACATTCAGAAATTCGCTGAGCCAGGAACAGGTGGCAATGGTGCAGGTGGTACCGGAAATGCAGGCGGTTCAGGCACAATGACCCCAACACCTCCGACAGGGCAGGCACCGCAGTTCGATTATGAAAAATTGGCAAGCCTGATTGCCGGAAAACAGTCTGTAACAGAAGAATCCGTATTGAAAGGATACTTCAAGCAGCAGGGATTATCCAAAGAGCAGATGGATCAGGCGATTGCGGCATTCAAACAGCAGCAGGCCGCCAACCAGCCAAACATTGCAGATATGCAGTCCAAAATCACACGGGGGCAGGAGCAGGTGGCTGCAGCCCAGAAAGCCGCCCTGCAGGCACAGATAGAATCAGTAGCCACTATGGCTGCGGTAACCCTTGGAATCGATGCGAAAACCATCCCTTATGTCCTTAAGATGGCAGATTTTAGTGCTGTTGTGGGGCAGGATGGAAAGATTAACAATGAGACACTGACAAGTGCCATCAATAAGGTACTGGAAGACGTTCCGGCACTGAAACCGCAGACTCAGCAGCAGAATGGCTTCCGTTTTGGAGCCCCTGGTGGAGGAACACCGACAGGCGGACAGGATGACCAGCTTGCCGCAATTTTTGGAAATAAGAAATAAGGAAAAGAGAGGAAGAAGAACATGGCAGTATATGATTACGCAGAAATGTTTACGCGCCAGCTGGCGCAGAAGTACGAAAGAGAACTGATCTCCTATGATCTGACTCTTTCCAATCAGGGCATCAAGTTCCTGAATGCCCAGACAATCAAGATCCCCAGACTGACCGTATCCGGTTACAAGGATCACAATAGAAGCTCTATCGGCTTTAATACAGGTTCCGTATCCAACGACTGGGAGCCGAAAAAACTGCAGCATGACAGAGACATCGAGATTCCGATTGACCCGATGGACGTGGACGAAACCAATCTGGTGGTGGAAATGGCCAACATTCAGAATACATTCGAGGAAGAGCAGGCCATTCCAGAAAAGGATTCCTACAGGTTTTCCAAGTTGCTGACCGAGGCAACAACCTATGCATCTAATGGTGCCGTAGTAGATGAGAATGTGCTGACCAAGGCAACTATCCTGGAATGGTTTGACGAGAAGATGGCTCGCATGGACGACAATTCCGTGCCGCAGGATGGGCGTATTTTGTATCTTACATCAGCAATGCAGAAGTTGATTAAGGAAGCAGACGGAATCACCAGAACGTTTTCTGTCGGTACGGCCGGCGTTATCGACAGAAGAGTCCATACTCTTGATGACGTTATCATGAAACAGGTACCATCTGGACGATTCAAGACCAAGTACAATTTCACAGATGGCTGCGTGCCGGCAGCAGATGCTAAACAGATGAATATGATTTTGGTACATCCGTCCTGTGTTATCTCCCGTGATAAGTACGCCTACATGAAGGTATTTACTCCGGGCACTGATTCCAGAACAGCAGACAAGTACATCTACCAGAATCGGTACTACACAGATACCTTTCTGGTAGAACGGAAGGCCTGCGGACTTGCAATCAATAAGGAGGCCAGCGAATGAGAGCAGAAAAAGGTAATAAGGAGTATGAGATTGGCGAGACCCAGGTAACGGACTATCAGAACCAGGGGTACGACATCTATGACGATGACGGAAAGATTATTGCATACGGGAAAGGAAAAACGGTGCCGTATGAGGAATATATGGCACTGAAAACCAAAAATCAGGAACTGGAAAAGAAAATCCGGGAATTACAGGAGCCGGCGGAAGAAAAGAAAGAACCTCCAAAGAAGAAAGCAGGTGCTTGATATGTATGAGCCGTATGTAACACCTGAATATTACAAGGAAACTTACGGCAGTACCCTAATTCCGGAAGAAGATCTTCCATGGATACTTAGAGAGACCTCCCGACATATTGATTCCCTGACTTACAACCGGATTGTGAGTCAGGGATTTTCTAACCTCACAGAGTTCCAGCAAAATGTGATCCGGGAAGTGGTGTGCCTGCAAGCAGATTTCGAGATTGAGAATGCAGATGAGATCAACAGTATCTTAACATCATACAGCATCAACGGTGTATCGGCTCAGTTCGGGGATAGCTGGAACATATGCGTAGATAAGGGCGTTGCTATGAAACGAGATGTATATGCCCTACTGAGCCAGACAGGGCTGTGTTGCAGATTAGCGAGGTGATAATATGAGATATCCATGCCTGGTACCGAAACGACTGTGCAAGATAGATATCACACTGGAACTGGATCAGGAGGGGCGTACCCAAAATGGGGAACCCCTTCCGGTGATCCAGTATTCCGGAAAGTGCAATTATCAGGATAAGGCCAAGACCATTTATACCGCAGATAAAAAGCTGGTACAGATCACGGGCGCTGCTCTCTTTCCAGGAGATATCTATCCGGAACTCTCTGTAATATCCGGAGGGAAAGCAACAGTGTTCGGCGCTCCAAGGCGGATCCTGGAAGGCCGCAAAGCCAGAAATCCAGACGGTACCGTGAACTATACGGAGGTGCTGCTGATATGATTAAGGTTAATTCCACTATCAAGATGGATTGGGGCAAGATACGGCAGCTTGAAGATGCGCAGATTACAGCCTTAGAGCAGACAGCAGAGGCATTGCATACAGAAGTTGTACAGGCACAGGTGTTTCCAAGGGATACCGGAAACCTGCAGAATGAGAGTACTTTTGTGGACTGCTCAGAAAGCGGCCAGGGAAAAGTCAGCATTGTATCCACAACACCTTATGCAAGACGCCTGTATTTCCATCCAGAGTATCACTTCCACAAGGACGAGAATCCGAACGCCAAGGGCAAGTGGTATGATGATTGGCTTCCGGGCGGTGCAAATGCTTCATTCGCGGCAGATGCATTCAAGGAAAACTACAGGAGGTTGACAAGAGTATGATGCTGACAGATATAAGGGATTACGTTGCTTCTCTTGAAATCTCGGATTCCGTGTATATAGGCCCTCTGCCGAATAAGTCGGAAAAGGCTGTGGGAGTATACAACAGCAAGCACCAGCATGAGTACAAGGTGGCCATTGGAGGCTCTGAACTTGAGTCTTACGGCACGAAATACATAACTCTGTTGATACACTGGAATAAGTCCCAGAGAGAGACTGAAGAGGCCGGTATGGCACTGTTTGAGGCCATCAGGAGTACCCGGGAAGCAGCTATCAATAACAAAGCAATCAAGTTTATACAGCCGCTCTATGAGCTTCAGGATATCGGTGTTGATGATGCCGGAATCTATGAAATGGTCATAGAGGCGGCTGTTATTTATGACAAGAAAGGAAAACAGGATGAAAAATAGAATTGCAATGAATATCCAGAAGTTTGCAGGACCCAAAACTGGCGTATATCCGTGCTACGAAAACCAGTTCCAGATCAACGTAGCTACAAGCGAAACTGCATCCATGAAAACAATTGCAGATTGCGAAACCTTCTCCGTTTCATTTGATAACGGAGTGGAGGAATGGCATCCGTTTGATACAGCTGGTTGGGTAAGGAGACTCCTTACTTCAAAAGGAGTTACCATTTCCGTCACTGCGAAACGTAATGTTGGAGATGCGGGTAATGATTGCGTATCAGGACTTGCCTGGGAAAATGGAAGAAATGCCGAGAGGGACTTCCAGTGGACATTCCCGGATGGCACTGTGGTGAAATTCCCGAGCGCGGTAATCAATGTGAAGAACATTGGATCCGGTGATTCTACCAGCGTGGCTCCGCTGGAGTTTGATGTTATGAGTAACGGAAAACCTGAGGTTACACCGGCAGCGTAATTCTGCCGGTTATTTTTGGAGGAAAAATAGATGGCAAAAGTAATCAATATTACAGATAAATTGGAATTTGAGAGTAATCCGATTATGGAAATCGGAACTCTGGAAGCAGAAGTACATGCGGATGCAGAGACTATGCTTAAACTTATGGGGACATTTGCGGAAAAAAGCGAGCTTGAAGCTGTAGGAGAGGCTATGAACCTGATTTTCAATGAGGAGGATGTAAAAGCAATCTGTAGCTTGAAGAGAAATGGCAGAAAATTGTCTGCGCGATCCATGATGGTTATCGTTCAGGAAGCAATGAAGCTGGTTATGGGAGAAGCAGAGCCGGGAGAGCAGTGACCCGTACTATGATCTGATAGATGATTTCGACCTGATCGTATCATCTTTTCAGTCACAGTACGGGTTGCGTCTTTCCCGGGAACTCCCAGCTGGTATGAAATGGGACGAATTTGCGGATCTTCTTTCCGGACTGGGACCGGATACAGCCCTTGGCAGAATCGTTTCAATCCGGGCAGAAGATAATGACGAAATCCTGAAACATTTCACGCCAGAACAGTGCCGGATCCGCAATGAGTGGAGACGAAAACGGGCGAAAGCTGTTTCCTTGGAAGATCGAGATGCCTTCCTGGAAGAGATGAAAAAGGCATTTCTTGCAATGGCAGGAGAAGGCAAGCCGTGTACGTAGAGGTAGGTGGTATATATAGCGACAAGTATTGGACAGATTGGGCTTGATCTGGTAGTTAATGAAAATGGATTCAAGTCTCAGATGAATGGCATCCTTGGGATTGCAAAGAAGGCTGGAGCGGCCATGGCAGCTGCTTTCGGTGTGAAAAAGCTTATAGACTTCGGGAAGCAATGCCTGGAACTTGGCTCGGATCTGGCCGAGGTGCAGAACGTTGTGGATGTAACATTCCCTGCAATGTCTGCACAGGTTGATGAGTTCGCCAAGGGTGCAGCGCAGAGCTTTGGCCTTTCCGAAACTATGGCCAAGCGATATACGGGTACCTTTGGAGCTATGGCCAAAGCTTTTGGATTCACAGAATCCCAGGCTTACGATATGGGTTCCACACTTACCAAACTTACCGGTGATGTGGCATCTTTCTACAATCTGAGCCAGGATGAGGCTTACACGAAGCTGAAATCCGTATTCACCGGCGAAACGGAATCCCTGAAAGATCTGGGTGTAGTCATGACCCAGACTGCTCTGGATTCCTACGCCATGGCTAATGGCTTTGGGAAAACAACTTCCGCAATGTCAGAGGCGGAGAAAGTAGCTCTCCGGTATCAATTCGTTCAGGATCAGCTATCTGCAGCACAGGGGGATTTTGCGAGGACGTCCGATTCCTGGGCGAACCAGGTAAGAATTCTCTCACTGCAGTTCGATTCCCTAAAAGCTACAATTGGCCAGGGACTAATCAACCTGTTCACGCCAATTATCAAGGTAATCAACACCGTGATCGGAAAGCTTGCAACTCTGGCAAATGCGTTCAAGAGCTTTACAGAGTTGATCACTGGACAGAAATCTTCTGCCGGGAGCAGTGGCGTGACTGCAGTTGCATCAGCGGCCACGGATGCAGGGGATAGCCTAAGTGGCGCTTCTGATGCAGCCGGTAATCTCACCAGTAATACAAATAAGGCCGGAAAGGCAGCAGAAAATGCAGTAAAAAAAATGAAGTCCCTAATGGGCTTCGACAAGATCAATAAAGTTGATTCCGATGATACTGGCACGGGAAGCTCTGGTAGCGGTTCTACCGGCAGCGGATCGGGAGCAGGTGGTTTGCTTGGTAGTGCGGTCAATTTTGGAGGGCTGGCACAGGGAGAGACAGTTCTCGATAAGACAGATAAGCGCATGGCCGCCCTAATCAAACGGGCGAAAGAACTGGCAGCATTATTCAAAAAAGGTTTCAAGATTGGATTTGGGGACTCTGAAAAACAGATTAAGAATATCACTGCCGGAATTAAGAACATTAAGAAATCATTCGATGAGATTTTTTCTGATTCCGGCGTTGTAAAATCTGCAAATGATTGCATCAATTCCGTAGTACAGTCATGCGGAAAGATTGCCGGATCCATAACAAGTGTAGGTGTGACGCTGGCCGCCAATCTGATTGGAGGACTTGATAAGTATCTGTCCGGAAGCAAGGAATATATCAAGGGAAAACTGATCTCCATATTTGATATAACGGGCAATATCATAGAGCTGGTGGGAAATTTCACCGTGGCTTTTGCAGATATTTTCTCAATTTTCGCAGGGCCGGAAGCACAAGGAATCACAGCTGATCTGATTGGCATTTTTTCAGATGGTTTTCTGGGAGTGCTGAATGCAGGTTTACAGTTCATAAGTGATGTTGGCTCAATGATCATTATTCCGATACAAAATAATGTAGAGGGAATCAAGGCAGTACTGGAAAACCTGCTGGGGTTTGTCCAAATTATCCTCGATACTCTATACCAGTCTTTCATGGACGTGATCTCCAAGATTTCAGAGGTGTACGGTACATATATCGCCCCGTTTGTAGATTCTGTTGTACAGGGCATTTCCGACATTGCAGAAACAATGCTCAATTACTGGAGTACCTATATAGCTCCGGTTCTCGACTCCCTTGGAACTAAGTTTCAGGCGGTATGGCAGGAACATGTACAGCCGGCGCTTGATGGAATCATTGAGTTACTGGGAAAGGTATTCGAGAATTTGCAGGCACTTTGGGAGACACTTTTGGTACCGCTTATTGAATGGATTATCAATAACATTCTTCCAGTTATACAGCCGATTTTAACAGCCCTGGGAGACGCATTTCTGGATCTGTTGGAGCTTGTAGGAGATGTAACCAGTGGCATAACAGATGTTCTGGGCGGACTTATTGATTTCTGCACTGGTGCTTTCACGGGCGATTTCGACAAATGCTTTAAGGGACTCAAAGAAATCCTGAGTGGCTTCAAAAAAGTGTTTGACGGTATCTTCGAGTATCTAAGAAAGAATATCCTAGAGCCATTTGATGCTTTCCTGTCTGGGATTTTCTCAGAGGACTGGTCTAAGAGTCTTGGACTTCTTGGAACCATTCTCAATGGATTTTTCGATCAGGTTTCCAAGATATGGGATGATATCAAGAAGGTGTTTGATGGAATTGTTACTTTCATCGATGGTGTCTTTTCAGCTGATTGGAAAAAGGCTTGGGAAGGGATTACAGATGTATTTTCGGGTGTATTCAGCGGTATCGTAGATATCGCTAAAGTTCCGCTTAATGCTGTTATTGGCGCCTTCAATGGTATCATAAGTATTGTCAATAGCCTGATTGGAAAGATTAATGGCTTGCACTTCCGTATTACGGTTCCTGACTGGGTACCGGGTGTTGGAGGTAAGTGGTGGGGGTTCAATGGTTTTAGCATCCCTACTATCGGATCAGTCCCCATGCTGGCCAACGGCGCCTATGTCCGTGCTAACACCCCACAGCTTGCCATGATCGGTGATAACCGGCATCAGGGAGAGTTTGTAGCACCAGAGGACAAGCTACAGGAGATGGCACTACAGGCGGCTTCTATGGCCGGCGGAGGTATTTCTAAAGCTGACCTGGAGGCGCTGCTTAATCGGGTTGTTATGCGGATTGTAGCGGCGCTTGCGCAGATGGGATTCTACATGGATTCCAAGCAGGTAACAACGGCGGTGAGAAACGCTATGGCGGCAGATGATGTACGACACAATACGGTAGAGGTGATGTAATGGCGTTTTCAGACGAAAAAAAAACAAAAAAGATATTGTGGTCCGGGAGTACAATCCTCCCGGCTCCCACAGCCCTGACGGTATCTGACGAACTTGTGTGGACTTCAGATACCGGACGAACTCTGGCCGCATATATGATCGGAACTGTGATTGCTCAGAAAAAGAACCTATCGATCAAATGGGAGTACCTGACGGAGAAAGAAGTGAAACTGATCAAGGACACTCTTATCCCTGGATTCTTTCCATTTTCGTTCCATGATGATGGAATTGACATTACAATCAATTCATATCGTGGAACACTCAGCAAGGAACATCTGGGCTATATCGGGGATGGAGAATATTGGTACAAGTCTGTATCTGTGGATGTTATTCAGAGGTAGGTGTAAAAATGGTAAACACATCAAATGCATACAAGGAAGCGCTTCAGAACTCGAGAATCTTCCACCATAAAGTTGAAATTACTTTCGGGGATGGTCAGACGGCCACGGCACAGGATCTGATGGAACTGTATTCTTTCCAGATACTTGACAGCACCTCCAATACAAATAGTTTTGGCTTGGGCAGTGCGATTGCGAAACAGCTTAATATCCGTTTGGATAACACAGATGGGCAGTATGATGATTATGATTTCAGCGAGGCAGAGATTTCTGCCAAGGCGGGACTTGAGCTTGCAGACGAGACCACAGAATGGATAGACAGGGGTACCTACATATCAGAGCCAGGAGAAGATACTGGGGCATCCATCACGCTGAAAGCTTACGATAACATGATCCGGTTTGACCGTCCCTACAGCCTGAGTAAGCTGGCATATCCGGCTACTCTGCTGCAGATTGTACAGGATGCCTGCAGCTGTTGTGGAGTATTATTGGCTCCTGATTCAGCAGTATTCAGCAATTCAGGTTTCGTAGTGGATAAGCGCCCGGATGACGGGGCGCTGACCTTTCGGCAGGTACTGCAGTATGTGTGCCAGATTGCCTGCAGATATGCCTGTATCATAGCAGATGGAAAGTTATCACTGAGATGGTACGATATGGATCTGCTGGAATCGACCTGGCAAAAAGATGGCAAAACAATCATTTCCGGAAATGACAATCTGATAGACGTTGATACGTCCGGCATTGTACAGGTGGAAGATCTTCTGAACGGCAGCTCCATCACCACAGATGATGTAGTGATCACAGGAATCAAGGTTACAGAAGACGGAGAGTCAGGAAATGATGAGACTTCTTATCTTTCCGGTACCGATGATTATGTACTCGAAATTACTGGAAATAAGCTGATTCAGGGAACTGGGGAGGCAGTAGCCTCTTTTCTGGGGGAGCGGCTTAATGGTCTGCGATTTCGCCCGGTATCAGTAAGCTGCCAGGGCAATCCGGCTGTAGAAGCTGGCGATATTGGACTCATCAAGGACGCAAAGGGGCGATATTACAAGACGATATTCACCGAGACGACATATAATGCCTATGCAGCGCAGAGCCTTGTATGCGGTGCAGAAGCGCCCGTTAGAAAGTCATCCCAGAGATACAGCGAGGCAACCAAGATATACCAGAAGCTCCGGGCTCAACTGGCATACCAAAAAACAGAAGTTGAAAAAGCTTTCGAGGATCTGGGTAAGCAAATGGACTCAGTTCAGGGACTCCACCCAATCCAAGAAAAACAGGAAGATGGAAGTTACATCCTATATCTGTGTGACAAGCCAACATTGGCAGAATCCAAGATTGTGATCAAAATAAATACACAAGGGTGGGGCATGTCAACAGATGGTGGAGAGACCTGGAATGTGGGGGCACTGGTAGACGGTACCACGATCACGAAAATGTTATATGCTATTGGAATCAATGCAACCTACGTGAATTCTGGACGTCTCGCCATTATAGATGATGATGGCAATACCATCTTTGAAGCTGATATTGATAAGAAATCAGTATCCATGAATCCAGACACCATCAAAATAGGTGGAAAAACCATGACGGAGGTATTGGATTCTGCGAAGAATATAACTTTACAGCTATCCAATGAATATCAGGGAATCCCCGTGGACCACGATGGAAACTATACTGAGTTTCCGGCCGGAATATCTACTACAGCCGCAGTGCTGTACGGATCCAATGATATATCAGCAGATTGTACCTACACCGTATCCCAGTCTGCAGCCGTAACCGGAAGCTGGGATGTCAATAAGCGCACTTATACCGTAACCGGACTGTCTGCAGATACCGGCTGGGTAATCATCCGGGCCACGTACTTATCAACAGTATCGGTAAGCAAGAAATTTACGGTGTCTAAGGTATATGCCGGAGATAAGGGTGAGACAGGCGATCCAGGAGAGTTATATTCCATGGAATGCTCCGACCTGGTAGTAAAGAGGGTATCGGGCGGTTATTTGTATCCGTACTGCCTGGAGTTTTATGGATATAGAAGTGGATCACAGAAAAGGCTACCTTATTCTGGTAGATTTGTGATAGAGGAGACTGCAGATGGTACCACTTGGAATACCGTGTACACATCAGCAGAGGATGAGCAGGAAGTGAATCATAGCCTGTATACAGCTATTGGTACAGACAGCGGAAAAGTTATTGCTACGGCAGATGGGGATGTGCTGATTACAGCCAGGAACATCACAGCAGTAAGAGCCTCTTTATATGCATCTGGTGGTACCACCAGCCTGATTGATCGGCAGACGATCCCAGTAATGGTGGACATCTCCACTCTTACACATGAGGATATCTTTAACCTGCTCACAGATGACGGCAGGATCAAGGGAGTCTACAAGGAGGGTGACCAGCTCTACATCAACGCCACTTATTTAAGATCCCTGCACGTAACAGGAGACCAGGTGGACGCCAAGAAACTCAAAGTAATAGGCTCGGATGGTACCGTTACCATGTATATCAGTGAGGACGGCGAGGTGGACCTGAAAGTACGCAGCTTTTCGCTCGCAGGGAAGTCAGTTGGCGATATCGCGCAGGCGAAAGTGGACGGGCAGACCCAGGAGGACATATTTAATAAGCTCTCCAAGAATGATACCATCAAGGGAGTTAAGTTGATCAATGGAGAATTATATTTTTCCTTCTCATATGCGAGTGGCGGTACTTTAACCCTCGGAGGTCCCAATAACGGAAATGGCCTGCTTCGGATCCTGGATGCGTCCGGGAATCAGATCGGATATATCAATAACACGGGCGTAAACTTTGCCAAGGGGTCCTTTGCCGGGAGCGTTACTGCTGGAGACGGAACTATTGGAGGCTGGAAAATCCGCACAGACTACCTAGAATCAGAGGATGGTACGATCCGGTTGTACAAGAGCGGAAAGATTGTTTTTGGTGGGGACTCTGGTGCGATATTATCAGCCAATGGTAAGAATATCGACGTCAAGAACGGACTTGTGTTACACACTAAACGTCCTGATTCCGGATTCTCTGATTTCACTGGAGAGCTCCAGCTGCTCAATCTCGGAAAAGTTACATCCTCAAAAGCTCTGGCCGTTGATTCTAACGGTGTTGTGGGATATATTGCCAGCTCATCAAGGAGATACAAAAATCATATCCGAAAGGCTACAGATAAGGAAGCACAGAAGCTCCTTGATCTGCCTGTGGTCTGGTACCAGTACAAGAAAGGATACCTGAACGCTGGAGATCCAATGGAGGATAAGGCAATGCCTGGATTCTATGCAGAGGACGTGGCTTCGGTGCTTCCGGAGCTTGCGGTATACGATGGGGACAAGGTAGAGGACTGGAATTATCGAACCATGATCCCAATGCTCCTGAAACTTATCCAGACGCAGGAAAAAAGGATTCAAGATCTCGAAGATCAGATAGGAGGCAGATTATGAGTATAAACTTACCAATGGTGCATGTGGCCGATCTGGAAGGCAATGATGGTGTAAATGATACCGACTACATTGTACTTGGACAGGGGACTGACGCCAGAAAAATAACGGTGGCGGCGCTGAGAGCGGCACTGGGAATTGATGTGTTGAGTACCAAGGTTGCACAAAACACAATTACCCGGAAAAATACGTTGTTTTCGAATGTAGCTTGTACCTCGAAGAGTGGTAATGGAGTGTATTATGGCACCGTGTGTAAACTTACAGATTTAGGGGTTAGTGATCCAAGGAAAATTACAGGGCTGTTTGTTGGCGCATGGAGCGGCATGTCTGCGGCGCCATCTTTGTATGTGCAAAATGGAGAGGTTAGAGTGCTTTCAGATATATCACAAACTATAGGAGCGCTTGAGGTATACATATCATATGTTGCATAAAAGGAGAAAACACATGCATCAGCCACGGGCAAGACCATAACAGGTCTTATTTTTTTTATCATAAAATATATAAATAAATAAGAAGGAGAACATACATTATGAAGGTGATTGATACGTATAATGCCATTGTTGGCGCAGTTGTTGCAGTATTAAGTTATATTTTTGGAGAACATTGGATGCTGTTCGCTTTGTTCCTTGTATTCAATGTAGCAGACTGGCTTACCGGGTGGATGAAGGCCAGACTGACACATAAAGAAAACTCCAAGGCAGGGTGGAAAGGCGTCCTGAAGAAACTGGCTTACTGGATCATGATTGCGGTAGCCTTTGGAGCTTCAGCAGTATTTGTCGAGATTGGTAAGACGCTTG
>CALIZJ010000200.1 GCA_938028845.1 uncultured Blautia sp. | reverse complement strand
GGAGCGGAGAATGAAGCGGGGAAGCTGTTTGACGCTACCAACGAGATCATCCGCCGGATCACCCGGTACGCAGCCGTGCTCAGTGAAAAAAATGCCCTCGGCGCGAACCGCAGGGAGGAATACAAAAAGGCGGCAGAGATTTTTCTAAAGTGCAGGGATATGGACCAGGCCCATAAGATGGCGGCTATGGTGTTCGGACTGGAACGCCCTCTTCATCTGAAGGCGGCGGACGCCCGGGAGACGGAAAGTATGAATAAGGGTGTCTATGAAGAAAAAGCAGCGGAATTTGTCCTAAAGCCCAGGATCCGTGCCTACGGGGAAAAATCCAGAAGAAGCTCCATCACAGATACAAGAAAGCAAAAAGAAGAAACCAGACGGCAGATGCTGGAAGAGCTCCGTGAGGACAGAAGAAAGCTTCAGCTTTTAGAGCGGGATGGACGGATCGATTTCGCCAGCCTCCCGGTGATCGAGCCAAGGGTGCGGGAGATACTGCTGAAATGGCTTTCAGACGCCTTGGAGGACGCGGATTATTCGGCAAGGACTGACGATGGAAGGCTGTACAAACTGGATACGGACCAGTCAAAGGAGAGGTGCGTGGTCCGCTGCCTGGATGGAAATTTTACCATGCCCAGGATGTCCATTGTATTTATGGAGGGATGAGATGAAAGAGCTGGAAGTTTTGCTGAATAAAAGATGGGTTTTAAAAGCCCAGGAAAAGGAACTTTACTACAAGGTGAGGGATTCTTTAGGGGAAATCCGTCACTTTGCTTCTGACAAGCTGGGGTGCCAGGTGATCGAGAATTCCTTATTGGTGAAGCTGGAAAAAATTCCGGCTGTTCCGGAGAGCTTTATGGGGGTGGAAGTCTTTACCTCTAAGGAAGAGTATGGCTTTTTGTGTGTGCTGCTGATGTTTCTGGAGGATAAGGATGCGGAGGACCAGTTTATCTTATCCCAGCTTACAGAGTATATAGCAGGAAATATGCCGGGAGAGACAGTGGACTGGACGGTATACACGAACCGCCGCAGGCTGATAAAGGTTCTCCGCTATGCCCAGTCTCAGGGGCTTTTAAAGGTAACGGACGGGAGCGACGACCTTTTTATGGAAGATACCACAGGCGAGGTGCTGTATGAAAATACGGGGGCCTCCCGGTATTTTATGCGGAATTTTTCCAGAGATATTATGGAGTACACCGCTCCGGAGGATTTTAATGAGAGCGAATGGTTCAATATGGACGAGGAGCGGGGGATCGCCAGGCGGCACCGGGTTTATAAGAGGCTTTTGTTTTCGCCGGGAATGTACAGGGGAGAAGGCTCGGAAGAGGATTTTGAATATCTGAAATATTATGGCCGGAGGCTTACGGAGGACCTGGAACAGAATTTTGACTGTCAGGTACATATTCATAAGGGAAGCGCTTTTCTCCTTTCCGGCGAAAACTGTCATATGGGAGAGGTTTTTCCCGGAAATAATGCTATATCTGATATCCTGCTTTTGTGCTGCAAAAAGATCCAGGAGAAAATAAAGGGGAAAGTGTGGAAAACACAAAACGACGAAAAAGTTTTGGTGGATATCCTGGAGTTTGAACAGATGCTTCTGGAAGTAAAAGAAGAATATGGCTCTGGATTTACGAAAAATTACCGGGTCATGCCGGAAGGGGAATTTGTACGGGAGATACGGGAAGCTTTAGAACAGTATACATTTATAAAATACGAGGAAAAGGAACGTCAGGTGACAGTCTATCCCCTGGCGGGAAAAATGTATGGACGTTTTCCAAAGGATTATGCAGGAGGAACGAAGAGTGAACAGCAGATGGCAGGCGAATAAGATCGGATTGATCAATTTTTGGTATTATGATGAGCAGGAATTTCCCTTTGTAAAAGGGAGAATGCTCCTTCGAGGGTCCAATGGATCAGGAAAATCGGTAACTATGCAAAGTGTGGTCCCTCTTCTTTTAGATGGAAATATGAGCCCGGAGCGCCTGGATCCCTTTGGTTCCCGGGACCGGAAGATGAGCAGCTATCTTTTAGACGAGGACGACCCGAGAGAAGAGCGGACCGGATATTTATATCTGGAATTTAAGAGGGAAGAGAGCGAGACGTATCTTACGGTAGGCATGGGAATCCGGGCCAGAAGGGGAAAGCCCTTGGATAAATGGTATTTCAGCCTGACAGACGGAAGAAGGATCGGAAAGGATTTCTTTCTCTATAAAGAGATGGACGAAAAGATCACTTTGTCCAAGAAAGAGCTGGAATACCGGGTTGCAGAAGGGGGCTGTGTCTTTGACCGGCAGACGGATTATATGGAGTATGTGAACCGCCAGGTGTTTGGCTTCGAGACTGTGGATGAATATAAAGAGATGATCGATCTTTTGATACAGCTTCGGACGCCTAAGCTTTCCAAGGATTTTAAGCCTTCTGTGATCAATGAGATTTTAAGTGATTCC
>CALIZJ010000199.1 GCA_938028845.1 uncultured Blautia sp. | reverse complement strand
GGAGAAGATGTGACAGGGCTTACCTTGAACGGCTTTAAGTATCCGCTTTTAAACTATCATTTAAAAGTAAAAGACAGCGGGCTGACCGTAAGCAATGAGATTGCTGAGGAAACTGCGGAGGTGATCTATAAAATGGGAACCCTTATGATGATCATGTCCCGGGATTAGGATAAATACCGTTGCTTTTTCAGGTTAAAGGAAAAGTGCCCCTGTAATTTACAGGCGAAGTATTTATTTTAGAAGGATATAAGAGTATAATAGGAGCAGAAAGCAAAAGACAGGCAGCTTAATTTTGTATTGAAAAATAATCAGAAATCGTGTAAATTGATGTAGGAAAATAAACGGAAAGGCGAGAACCTGAAAGCCGTATCCTGCCGACGGTTTTGTCCGCAGCAGGAGAGAGGCAAGAAAAGCCGCAGGTTTTCGGATGGGTATACAGAGAAATGAAATTAGGAATCGTTGGACTGCCCAACGTGGGTAAAAGTACATTGTTTAATTCTTTGACAAAGGCAGGTGCGGAATCAGCCAATTATCCCTTTTGTACGATCGATCCGAATGTGGGGATTGTTACCGTGCCGGATGAGAGACTGAAACTTCTGGGAGATTTTTATCAGTCTAAAAAGGTGACGCCTGCAGTGATCGAGTTTGTTGATATTGCCGGACTGGTAAAGGGCGCTTCAAAAGGGGAAGGTCTGGGAAACCAGTTTTTGGCAAATATCCGGGAGGTAGACGCCATTGTACACGTAGTGCGCTGCTTTGAGGATTCCAATGTGGTCCATGTGGACGGCAGCATTGATCCTCTCAGAGATATCGAGACTATTAACCTGGAGCTGATCTTTTCAGATCTTGAAATCCTGGAGCGCAGGATTGCCAAGGTGACAAAGACCGCCCGTATGGACAAAGAGGCTGCAAAAGAGCTTACTTTCCTTGAAAAGATCAAGGCACATCTGGAAGATGGAAAAATGGCGATTACCATGGAGCTGGAGAATGAAGACGAAGAAAGCTTTATGGGTAGTTACAATCTTCTTACCTGGAAGCCTGTGATTTATGCGGCGAATGTTGCAGAAGACGACCTTGCAGACGACGGCGCAGGAAACACTTATGTTCAGGAAGTAAAGAAATACGCAGCAGAGCAGAACAGTGAAATCTTCGTGATCTGTGCCCAGATCGAGCAGGAGATTGCAGAACTTGATGAGGACGAGAGAAAAATGTTCCTGGAAGATTTGGGACTTTCTGAATCAGGCCTTGAAAAGCTTATAAAGGCAAGCTACCGTCTCCTTGGACTTATGAGCTTTTTGACCGCAGGAGAAGATGAGACCAGAGCTTGGACGATTAAGATCGGGACAAAAGCGCCGAAGGCGGCGGGAAAGATCCACACAGATTTTGAGAGAGGCTTTATTAAAGCAGAGGTTGTCAATTATCAGGACCTTTTAGACTGCGGTTCTTACGCAGGAGCAAGGGAAAAGGGTCTGGTACGCATGGAAGGGAAAGAATACGTTGTGCAGGATGGAGATGTGATTTTGTTCCGTTTCAACGTATAATAAAGGTGTTGTATGGATATGTCGATTCGTTTTCCAAATCTTGGCATTGACCTGGATTATGTGGGGAAATCCATTCATATATTTGGCTTTGAAATAACCATATACGGAATATTGATCGCTGTAGGCATGCTCCTTGGAATCTGCTTTGTGGTGCTGGAGGCGAAAAGAAAAAATTATGACCAGGACAGATATCTGGACATGATGATCTTTTCTCTTATTGGGGCAGTGATCGGGGCAAGGCTTTACTATGTAGCTTTTTCATGGAATCTGTATAGAGGGAATCTTTTTGAAATCCTGAATACGAGAAACGGCGGCATGGCATTTTACGGAGGGCTCCTTGGAGGAGTTCTGGCCGCTGCCATTTTCTGTAAGATAAAAAAGCAGTCTTTCTGGGCTATGGCGGATATCGCCTGTATGGGCCTTTTGATCGGGCAGATCATAGGAAGATGGGGAAACTTTTTTAACCGGGAATCCTTTGGAGAATACACAGACGGGCTGTTCGCCATGCAGCTTCCTCTTTCGGCGGTACATACCGGGGAAGTGACTGCACTCATGCGGGAAAATCTGGAGACGATAGATGGTATTTCTTATATCCAGGTGCAGCCGGCATTTTTGTACGAAAGCTTGTGGTGCCTGCTGCTGTTTATCGTTCTTCTGGCTTTAAGGCGAAGGAAGAGATTTGACGGAGAAGTTTTTATGAATTATCTGGCCGGCTATGGCCTTGGCAGATTTTTTATTGAATGGATCCGTACGGACAGCCTTTACTGGCCGGGAACCAGAATTGCGGTTTCCCAGGTGGTTTCTGCATTTTTGTTTGTATTTTTTACCCTGGTGGTGTTGGTGCGCCGCACTATGGTAAAGAAACGTGAGGAGATACGAAAACGCAGAAGGGAAGCCTTTTACCAAGAAGAGGCAGAGGCAGCAGGAGAAGATCTTGACTGGAGCGTTCCCAAAAGAGAGACAGAAGACACTGAGAATGCTTCCGAAGATGTACAAAAGACGGATATGCCGGACGGTTCTCAGGTGGAAGAATCCGCAGAGCAAAAAGAAAGCGTGGATATACCAGAAAGCGTTCACACAGAAGACGCTGCAGAATTTAAAGACCACATAGATATGCCGGAGCGTATCCCGCTGGAAGAATCCGCAGAGCAAAAAGAAAGCATAGATATGCCGGAAACTCCGGATTTGGAAGAGAAAGATTTTAAAGATTCCCTAGATAGGCCAGACGATACAGAGCTGGAAGAAGCAGCAGACGTGAAATCCGGCACAGAGCCGGAACAGGAAACAGATTCCATGGAAGACGGGGAAGTGTTAAATAAATTTAGCACAGAAGAAAATTTTTCCTCCCTGACGGAACCGGAATTTATAAAAAGTGGGGAATCCAATCCATAAAAACAGAATATGAAGCCTGAAAAAGCATTCGTTATAAAAAAACGGGTGCTTTTTTTGTGAAAAAGGGTAGTATAGGGGGGATTTTACGCTGCAGGCGTGCTGTCCGTCTAACCAAAAAACGTATGTTCAGCCTTGTTTTTTATATTGTTATGGGGTAGAATAGACACATAAGTGGTAGAAAGTGGAGAATAGTGGTGGTAGATGGAGGCAAAGTGGCAGAGAAATCCATTTGCCCCAGGAAACACGAAGGGGAGAATCGTGTTTCCCGAGAGTAGGTGAGTTACATGTTCATGGGAGAATATAATCACACGATCGACGCGAAGGGGCGTCTGATTATCCCTTCTAAGTTCAGGGAACTCTTAGGGGAAGAGTTCGTGCTGACCAAGGGACTGGATGGTTGTCTTTCTATCTATCCTATGGATGAATGGGAAGCCTTTGAAGAAAAGCTCAGAACCTTACCACTTACAAATAAAAACGCAAGAACCTTCTCACGATTCTTTGTAGCAGGCGCCACGGTCTGTGAGCTGGACAAGCAGGGGAGAATTCTCGTGCCTCAAACGTTGCGGGAATTTGCAGGTCTGGAAAAAGATGTGGTCCTGACAGGAAATCTGAACCGGATTGAGGTTTGGAGCAAAGAAAAGTGGAGCGAGAACTGCAATTATGATGATATGGAAGATCGGAAGAGCA
>CALIZJ010000198.1 GCA_938028845.1 uncultured Blautia sp. | reverse complement strand
TCTCAACCTTCTTTCTCGGAATTCCTTATATTTGAATTATACAAGAAGCTCCTTTGGAAGCTTTGAGGAACTTCTGGAATTTTTGGATTCTTGCGGAAATGAGCAATTCGTTCTTGCTATTGACGAATATCCATATTTAGCGGAAAGCTATCCGGCCATTTCCTCTCTGCTGCAAAAACATATTGACCATAAATGGAAAAACGGAAAAATTATGCTGATCCTATGTGGATCCTCTATGAGTTTTATGGAGAATCAGGTCCTTGGGTATAAAAGCCCGCTTTATGGGCGCAGGACGGCACAGTTTAAGATCCAGCCGTTTACCTTTTTTGAATTTCAAGAATATTCCATGGGGTATAATATAGAAGATATGGCTGTTTTGTACGGGATTACAGGAGGAATCCCGGAATATGTCAGCCGTATCCGGCCTGGACTAAGCCTTGAGGAAAATATTCAGCAGCTTTATTTTGATCCTTCCGGACGAATGTTTGAGGAACCCTCTAATCTTATGAAGCAGGAGCTGAGAAATCCGGCAATCTATCATAGTGTCATTTCCGCTATTGCCTCTGGAAACAGCCGTTTAAATGATATTGCCCGAAAGGTCGGAGAAGAAAACAGTGCCTGCGCAAATCAGCTTAACGCCTTGATTAGTCTTGGATTAGTAAAAAAAGAGTATCCTGCTTTAGAGAACGAAACCAGCAGAAAGACTATTTACCGGCTGGAAGATCCATCCTTCCGTTTCTGGTATCGTTTCGTAGGGCCAAACACCAGCAATATTATGCGGGGAAGAGGACAGGAGGTTCTACAAAAGCTTGTTCTTCCTCAGATTAATCATTATATGGGGGAAGTATTTGAAAATATATGCCTTCAATTTTTATATGAACCGCATATGACAGAAAGAGCTCCTTTTTTCTATGGAAATATAGGGCGTTGGTGGGGAAATAATCCTATTCTTAAACGCCAAGAGGAAATTGACTTAATGGCCGGGGATAAGGAAAATCTTATGCTGGGTGAGTGTAAATGGAATAATCAGGACATTTCTCCTGCGATATTGACAGATCTGATTACGCAAGGGAATATGTTTCCGCAAAAAAATAAATACTTTTATATTTTTGCAAAGAGAAATTTTTCACAGGCATTGGAAGAACAGGCAAAAGTAATGGATAATGTATATTTATATTCATTGAAGGATATGACATTAGGATAAAAGACAGGAAAACCGTCCTAAAAGCTGACCGGACTAAGACAATGGGAAGCCAGCGAGCAAAAGTTTAAGATTCTCTTATTTTTAATAAGAGCTTCCTGTATAGGGGATTCCAAGAAAGAAGGCTGAGAAAAAATACCTCAGAGTAAAATAAGATTACTGACTTTGGACGGTTAGTGAAAAATCTTATTAAACAGAGAAGTATCTGAAACGAATTATAACATAGCGCAGGCAAGGGCTGCAATCAAACAAAAAAGCATCATCCACTCGTAGACGCACGTGCTATAGTGTACTTAATCACCGGTATCAAAGTACCATTTTCCATCGGGAACTAAATTCCCCTGCAAGCATCCATACGAAAGTATAATCCTATGAACACTATTTTAGAACAATATAAAGACAAAATTCCACATTCCAGGCGATACCTTGTCAGCGGCAAGGGACGCCGTATTATGGAATCACTGATAAAAATCCGAAGAAAGATTTACCCGGAGTTTGCTGCACAGTAAGTATCCAGACTACAATAATGCCCATATAATAGTCTGACAAAGAGTCAGGCTCCATGGTTATGCAATTCTTTAAATTATGCTGTTTTATTTTTAGATTTTGATAAGAAAATATCATATGAATATCCTCAAAATCAAAAATAAATAGTATATTTTATGCTTTATCAATTTATAATAGTTATATAAGACAAAATTTAATTGATTCAATTTTTGTAGTTTATAACTTATAAAACAGCAAAAAACTTTTGAATTTTTTTATAGGTGTGATATCATATAATCTATACTCATAAATAATGGAGGAGTAATATTAAAATGATCAAGCGAGAATTATATATGCAGCGAATACGCCCCTTTATAGGAAACGATCTGATAAAAGTAATGACAGGAATACGGCGTAGTGGAAAATCTGTGATGTTGGAACTTATAAAATCAGAATTAGAAGAGACAGGGGTAGATTCTGATCATTTTATTTCAATTAATTTTGAAGATTTTCGCTATGCACATCTTTTGACCGCAGAAGCCCTTCATGAGGAAATTGTTCGCAAGGCATCTGAAATCCAAGGAAAAGTATATCTGTTTTTTGATGAGATCCAGGAAGTGGAAAGATGGGAAAAATGTATTAACTCTTTTCGTGTGGAGTTAAACTGTGACATCTACATTACAGGTTCAAATGCCAAGCTTCTGTCAGGTGAACTAGCTACCTATTTAGGCGGCCGTTATGTGGAATTTATCATATATCCTTTCTCTTTTTTAGAGTTTATGGAACTTTACCACACTGTATTTCCGGAAGTCTCCCAAGCACAATGCTTTCAGAAATATCTTGTTTTAGGAGGTATGCCGTATCTTTCTAATCTCCGATACCAAGAGGAGCCTTGTCGTCAATACCTCGTCGATCTATTTAATTCTGTACAGCTTAAGGATATTGTCAAACGCAATAAGGTCAGGGATGTGGACCTGTTGGAACGCATAATCAGATATATTGTATCGAATATCGGTACTACATTTTCTGCCACTTCTCTGGTTAAATTCTTTAAAAGTGAACACCGAACCATTGCCGTTGAAACAGTCTTAAACTATATTAAATACTGTACGGATGCCTATCTGATTTATCCGATAAAGCGTCAGGATCTGCAAGGAAAACAGATTCTTGCAACAAATGAAAAATATTATATTGCGGATCATGGTGTTCGGGAAGCTGTCTTTGGAGGAAATCTGAGGGATATCAACTTGATCCTTGAAAATATTGTTCTTATGGAACTGCTGCGTCGGGGGTATCTTGTCACTGTTGGAAAGACCGGAAATAAAGAAGTAGATTTTGTATGTGAAAAACAAAGCCAGAAACTTTATATCCAGGTTACGTATTTATTAGCATCGGAAGAAACCGTTCTGCGGGAGTTCGGAGCATATAGAAATATAAGGGATAATTTTCCTAAGTATGTGCTTTCCCTTGATGAAATCAATATGAGCAGGGATGGCATTAAACATTGGAATATACGTGACTTTTTAATTGCAGAAAATTGGGATTAATAATTTTATTTATGACAGACTTCTCATATAAAAACCATACTGCACAAATTGCTCCCTCCTAAGCTATACTATCATTCTGTGTGCTTAGGAGGGAACATACATTTATTCTGTCAGCTAATCTATACTATCTTGCTGTATGGATTAGCACGTATATCCTTCAGCTCAGATAAATCCTTCTACATCAATCCTTTGGTACGGAATCCAGCGGCTGATCATTCCGTTTTATTTGGATGTAATTTGTCCATTTATCTTTTGTATTTTTTATTCTGTAGAAACGCAGTTATTTTCTGCTTACCCCATCTTTCTATCCTACATCGTTTAGTACATATGTGAGTATTCCGTGGCTTCAGAGCCACTCAATCTGTTACAGAGAGCCATCCATTCC
>CALIZJ010000197.1 GCA_938028845.1 uncultured Blautia sp. | reverse complement strand
GACTGGCTGAAAAGAAGCGGGAAAAGGAACCATGTGGTCATTTGTACCAAGGGCGGCCATCCGGATATGACAGTACCCTGCCCGGATCTTCATAAGAACCGTGTATCTCCGGAAGAAATGCGAAAAGATCTGGAAGCGTCCTTAAAAACCCTGGGGACAGATTATATAGACATTTATATCTATCACAGGGACGATGAGACACTTTCCGTCTCAGTGCTTATTGATACTATGGAGGAATTTGTAAAGGAAGGCAAGATACGCTATTACGGATGTTCCAACTGGAGTACAGCAAGAATGAAGGAGGCGGACGCTTACTGCCGTGAAAAGAAACTCCGGGGATTTTCCGTAAATCAGGCTCTTTATAATGTGGGAGAGGAAGCCATGAACCCTCCGGCGGATGACACTCTAAAAAGAATGGATAAAGAGATGCGTCAGTATCATATAGAAAATCCGGAAAATCTCGCCATGCCTTATATGTGCAACTGCAGCGGTTTCTTCCATAAGCTTTTAAAAGGCGGGATAGAAGCCGTCACAGATTCAGAATATAATACCCCGGGAAATCTGGCGGTTTTTGAAAAATTAAAGGCGGACATGGAACAGTATAACTGCACTATGACACAGGCAGTGCTTGGATTTTTCACAGGACTTCCCTTTGCCTGCCTGCCTTTATACGGACCGCGTAATAAGGAAGACATCAGAGAAGCTTTAAAAACTTTTGAGATATTTGGAAAATAAAAACAGAGAAAAAGGCGCTGGCTGAGAGAAAAAGGTTTTTCCAGCGCCTTCTTTTATGGATAGACTGGAGGCATAAGGATGTTTGGAACCTGTGTGGAAAATGTAAGAAAAACCGTGCCGCTCATTCATAATATTACAAATTATGTGACGGTAAACGATGTGGCCAATGTACTTCTGGCGTGTGGGGCAAGCCCTATCATGTCGGATGATGAGGAAGAGGTGGAGGAGATCACTTCAATCTGCAAAGGGCTGAATATTAATATCGGCACACTGAACCGCCGTACCATTCCCTCCATGCTGCTGGCAGGGAAAAGAGCAAATGAGCTGTCCCATCCGGTGGTCTTAGACCCGGTAGGTGCCGGAGCGAGCAGACTGCGTACAGAGACGGCTTTAAAGCTTATGAAGGAAATACGTTTTACTGTGATCAGGGGAAACATTTCCGAGATGAAAAGCCTTGCATTTGGAAGGGAAAATACAAAAGGCGTGGATGCAGATGTGGCGGATGCGCTGACTGAGGAAAATCTCGATAAAGGGATTGAATTTGTGAAAAGCTTTGCGTCGGAGACAGGCAGCATTATCGCTGTTACCGGAAAAATAGATTTGGTGGCAGATAAGGATACCTGCTATGTGATCCGAAACGGCCGTTCGGAGATGGGAAAGATCACCGGGACAGGCTGTCAGCTTTCCGGCATGACCGCAGCATATGTGGCGGCAAATCCAGAAAATACACTTGCCGCCGCGGCGGCAGCAGTAAGTGCAATGGGTCTTGCCGGAGAGATTGCCTGGACGCATATGAAAGCGGAGGATGGGAATGCCACATACAGAAACAGGATCATCGATGCCATCTGCCATATAGATGGAAAAATATTAGTGGAAGGTGCAAAATATGAAGTGCGATAAAAAAGATTTATTGCTTTATGCAGTGACAGACAGCCGCTGGAGTAAAGAAATGACTTTGTACGAGCAGGTAGAAGAAGCTATCCTTGGGGGAGCTACTTTTATCCAGCTTCGGGAAAAGTCTTTGGACGAGGAAAGTTTTTTAAAAGAAGCTGTTAAGATGAAGGAATTGTGCAAAAAATATAAAGTACCGTTTGTCATTAACGACAATGTGGAAATTGCAAAAAAAGTAGATGCCGACGGGGTTCATGTAGGCCAGAAGGACATGGAAGCCGGGAACGTGCGCAAAGAGCTGGGACCGGATAAGATCATCGGCGTTTCAGCCCAGACGGTAGAACAGGCAGTGCAGGCACAGCAGAACGGGGCGGATTATTTGGGCGTGGGTTCTGTATTTTCCACAGGCACGAAATTGGATGCCACACATGTGTCCTATGAGACTTTAAAAGAAATCTGTGACGCAGTTTCCATACCGGTTATTGCCATAGGCGGTATTACTATGGAAAACGTTAAGGAACTCTCCGGAAGCGGTATCTGCGGTGTGGCGGTGGTAAGCGCAGTCTTTGCACAGAAAGATATCCGGGAAGCAACGAAAAAGCTTCGGAAAGAAGTGGAAAAAATGACGGCGGCACCTGCTGCAGATAAGAGTGGGGGCAGAACAAATTAAAAGGATGAAAAGACGTATGATCACAGGCGTTATTTTTGATGTGGACGGCACGCTTTTAGATTCCATGGATGTATGGGAAAAGGCACCCTTCCAGTATTTACAAAACAGAGGAGTCTTTCCTGAAAAAAATTTAGGGAAGACTTTGTTTTCTATGACCATGGAACAGGGAGCCCTTTATATAAAAGAAAAGTATCATTTAAAAGAATCCGTACAGGAAATCATCCAGGGCGTAAATGAAGCTGCAGAGACCTTTTACGCGAAGGAAGTACCGCTTAAACCGGGGATGCGTAAACTTTTAGAAACCCTTAAAAGTGCCGGTATCCCTGTGGCAGCGGCCACTACCAGCAGCCGGTCCCTTGTGGAAACTGCTTTTTTGCGGTTAAAGATCCGTTCCTATTTTGAGGCCATATTTACTGCATCTGAAGTGGGAAAGGGAAAAGAAGAACCGGATATTTATTATCTGGCAGCGAAAGCTCTTGGGTCGCCTAAAGAGACTACCGCTGTATTCGAGGACGGCCTTTACGCGGCAAAGACTGCGGCAAAGGCGGGATTCTTCGTGGTGGGCGTGTATGACAGATGCAGTGAAAAGGATCAGGAGACCCTTAAAAAAACGGCTGCTTTATATTTAGGAAAAGAAGAAGATCCCCAAAAGTTCTGGGATGAGATAAGGAGACATAAAATGAAAACAGCATTGACGATTGCAGGAAGCGACTGCAGCGGAGGAGCAGGAATACAGGCGGATATAAAAACAATGACAGCCCACAGGGTATATGCCATGAGTGCCATTACCGCATTAACTGCACAGAATACTACAGGTGTTGCCGGGATCATGGAAGTTACCCCGGAATTTTTGGAGGAACAGTTAGATGCTGTTTTTACAGATATCTATCCGGATGCAGTAAAGATCGGCATGGTATCTTCCGGGGCATTGATCCGGGCGATAGCAAAAAAGCTGCGGCAGTATCAGGCAAAAAATATTGTTATAGATCCTGTAATGGTTTCCACAAGCGGTTCCCCGCTGATTTCAAAGGAAGCCATCTCCGTATTAAAGGAAGAGCTTCTTCCTTTGGCGACGGTTTTGACCCCCAATATACCGGAAGGGGAAATTTTGTCGGGGTTGTGTATAAAAACACAGGAAGACATGGAAAAGGCAGCACGGACCATGTGTGAAACCTTTCAATGCGCTGTTTTATTAAAGGGCGGGCATCAGTTAAATGACGCCAATGATTTTCTCTGCTGGAAAGAAGGAAGCCTGTGGTTTTATGGAGAGCGTATAGAAAATCCAAATACACACGGCACGGGCTGCACCCTTTCAAGCGCCATTGCTTCTAATCTGGCAAAAGGAAAAAGCCTTGAGGATGCCGTGGGAGAGGCTAAAGCTTATATTTCCGGAGCGCTTAAAGATATGCTGGATTTGGGAAAAGGAAGCGGCCCTATGAACCATGCCTTTGGTGTAAAGGGAGAATACGCGGCAAATAATATTGCAAAAGTATAAATTTTCCTGTATAATTATAAAATATTCTGTAGAAGTGCAAGGGGTACAAGGATGTACAGCGAACATGGCGCAGTACATCCTTTCTTTTATCCACGGCACTTCTGTTTTTAGGGAGGGAACATATGGTTGAAACAATTACACAAGTGATCAATGACATTGATGCCGTTGTATGGGGCTGGGGGATGATCCTGCTTCTTTTGGGAACCCATATTTTTATGACCATACGTACCGGTTTCATACAAAGAAAGATTGGAACGGGAATCCGTTTGTCAGTGTCTAAAGATCCGGATGCAGAAGGGGAGGTAAGCCAGTTCGGCGCGCTTACCACGGCCCTTGCTTCTACCATCGGAACAGGAAACATTATCGGGGTGGGAACAGCGATTGCTCTTGGAGGACCGGGAGCTGTATTCTGGTGCTGGATCACCGGCGTTTTTGGGATTGCCACGAAATACAGCGAATCACTGATCGCTGTAAAATACCGTGTGAAAACAAAGGACGGACGTATGCAGGGCGGAGCCATGTACGCTTTGGAAAGAGGACTGTCCATGAAACGTCTGGGAAAAGTATTGGCTGTACTTTTTGCGTTTTTCGGCGGATTCGCTTCCTTTGGAATCGGATGTGCCACACAGGTAAATGCCATAGCTACTGTCTGCAAAGAAAATCTGGGTATTCCGGAAGAGGCAGTAGGAGTGGCAGTAGCTGTCCTTACGGCTCTTGTTATTTTTGGCGGGATTAAATCCATTGCCAATGTATGCGAAAAACTAGTTCCTTTTATGGCAATTTTTTATGTGCTTGGCTGTCTTATTATTTTGGCGTTTAACGCAGATTTTATCCTTCCGGCTTTATCTACGATCATAAAACTCGCTTTTACGCCGGGAGCAGCGGCAGGCGGACTGGTAGGACGCGGCATCATGGCTGCTATGCAGTATGGTATTGCAAGAGGGCTTTTCTCCAATGAGTCCGGTATGGGTTCCGCACCTATCGCAGCGGCGGCAGCACAGACAAGAAATCCGGTTCGCCAGGCGCTGGTGTCCAGTACAGGTACTTTCTGGGATACTGTAGTTGTTTGTGCCATGACTGGATTGGTTCTTGTGACCAGTATCATGAAAAATCCTGCCATTGATATGGGCTCTATTTCTGACGGAGGGATTTTAACCACTCTTGCTTTTTCACAGATTCCTGTTTTAGGACCGGCGATCCTTGTGGTGGGGATTATTTCCTTTGCCTATTCCACTGTTCTTGGATGGGCGTATTATGGAGAACGATGTGTGGAATATTTTGCAGGCAAGAAGGGGTTGATTCCTTACCGCGTACTTTATATTGCAGTAGCAGTCATTGCTCCGGTGGTATCTTTGAATCTGGTTTGGACCATCGCAGATATTTTAAATGCGCTGATGGCGATACCTAACCTTGTGGCAGTGCTTCTTCTATCCAATGTGGTGGTAAAGGAGACGAAGAAGTATCTTAAAAATCTTGATGCAAAAGATGAGACGGAGATTCCGGTCATCGATAAATAGCGGCATATGCAGCAGAACAGGTCATTCACAAAAAAATGTGAGATGGCCTGTTTTTTTTGACAAATATTTAAGGACAAGGTATAGTGTAGATAGATTTATGACAAATGAGGAGACGATATATGTGGAAAAGAAAAGAACTTAAAAAGAAAGCAAGGACAATGCTTCGCAGCCAGTATTTTATCATGATCGCAGTATGCTTTATCCTGGCGTTTGTAGCCGGAGAATATGGGGATTCCCTGATGAGCATTACCTATTATGACGTATCCCAGGAAGTGGAGTCTGTAGAGACAGCGAAGATACATGAGGGAAGGACGGAACTGGATCTTTCGGAGGAAGAAAGTGCGGAAAGCGAACAGTCATTTTCAAACCCTCATGGGGAAAAAGTGGTGGAACCTAATTCCAGGGGAATATTTGCCAAAATATTTCGTAATGTAAATGCGAAAGGTTCTTTTTTCTTAGGTATCGCCCATACTTTGCTGCCTCTTATAAATAACAGCGAAGCCGCTCAGATTTTCATTTCTGTACTGGGAATCGCATTTTCATTTTTCTGGTGGTTTTTTATACAAAATCTGCTCATGGTAGGAGAAAAAAGATTTTTTCTGGAAAAGATCCATTATACGGATGTACCCTTTCGTACACTGCTCATGCCCATTTGCACAGGAGAAGGTCTGAATGTGGCTGCGGCTATGGCCCTTAAGAGTCTGTACCAATTTTTGTGGTGGCTTACAATCGCAGGAGGAGTGATCAAATATTACTCTTATCTGATGGTCCCTTACATCCTTGCAGAAAATCCAGCAGTAAAACCGAAGGAAGCGGTTGCTCTTTCCAGAAAGATGATGGAGGGAGAGAAGTTCCGCGCCTTTCTTTTAGACTGCAGTTTTCTTGGGTGGAGAATTTTAGGAACGTTCACTTTGGGAATTCTGGATATTTTCTTTGTGAATCCTTATGCAGCGTCCGCAAAAGCCCAGCTTTACCGGGAACTGAGAAAAAAGGTTTTGGAAAGAAAGATTGCCGGCTATGAGTACCTGAATGATAAATGGCTGTTTGAGATTCCGGAGGAAATGCGCCGGGTGCCGGAAGAAAAGTATGCTTACCCTACCGGGTATTTTCCTATTCAGGAGCCGAAGCACCGGGTATTGCTGCATACTGATTATATGAGAAAGTATTCCCTCCGTACGCTGGTCCTTTTGTTTTTTTCTTTTTCCATTATCGGATGGCTCTGGGAGGTGGGACTGCATGTGGTTCAGGACGGAACCTTTGTAAACAGGGGAACCATGTATGGCCCCTGGCTGCCTATTTACGGAACTGGGGGAGTTTTAGTCCTTGTATTGCTGAAAAAGGTAAGGAAAAATCCAATCCTGACATTTTTCCTTACTGTGCTGATCTGCGGGGTGCTGGAGTATTGGACAAGCTGGGCCCTTGAGGCTGCGAAAGATACAAAATGGTGGGATTATTCCGGATATTTCCTGAACCTTCATGGAAGGATCTGCGCAGAAGGACTGTTTGTATTTGGACTGGGCGGATGTGCGATCATCTATATTGTGGCGCCTGTGCTGGCGGAATTGTACGACCGGATTCCTGTTTACCGCCAGACACTCCTTTGTATGATGCTGGTTGCGGCATTTGCCGCTGATCTATCCTATGCTTCCATGTATCCCAATAAAGGGCGCGGGATCACGGATTATGACACTAGGGCGTCTCTTGAGGAGCATACCTGGCAGGAGAAGGAATGGCAGGAGTATGCGGCGTGCCGGCCGATTTATCCAGGAAAGATCCGGATGTAGTTAGATGAAAGAAAAGAAAAAGCTTTTGCCGGGAAAGAAAGGGATGGTGGATTTATGAAAGAACGAGTGATATTCCATATTGATGTAAATTCTGCATTTTTGTCCTGGGAGGCGGTCTACCGGCTGAATATCCTTCATGAAACCACTGACCTTCGGACGATTCCCGCCGCTATTGGAGGAGATGAAAAGAAGAGAAGGGGAATCATCCTTGCAAAATCTATTTCAGCTAAAAAATTTGGCGTGCGTACCGGAGAGAGTATTTTAGAGGCAAGGAGAAAATGTCCCATGTTGTATCTGGCCCCGGCAAATTATGAGCTTTATAAAAGAAATTCCCAGGCATTTATGGACATCCTTAGGGAGTATTCTCCGGAAGTGGAGCAGTATTCTATTGATGAAGCATTTATGGACATGACGGGTATGGGGACATTATTTGGAGAGCCGGTAAAAGCCGCCCATACCATTAAGGACAGGATATGGGATGAGCTTGGGTTTACTGTAAACGTGGGGATTTCCAGCAATAAATATCTGGCAAAAATGGCATCAGATTTTGAAAAACCGGATCGTGTACATACTCTGTTTCCAAAAGAAATAAAGGAGAAGATGTGGCCCCTGCCGGTGGGGGATCTTCTTTTCGTGGGAAAAAGTACAGTAAAACGGTTGGAAACAATGGGCATCACAACCATTGGGGACCTTGCGCTTTCAGATGTCTCTGTGCTGAAAAGGGAATTAAAAAAACAGGGGGAGAGTATATGGAATTTTGCCAATGGCATTGATTTTTCCCTTGTGCAGGCAGTACCGGAGGCAAATAAAGGATATGGGAACAGCACCACCATAAGCTTCGATGTGACAGACGAGGAGGCGGCGAAGACCGTGCTTTTGGCACTGGCAGAGTCTGTGGGAGCGCGGCTGCGCAAAGACGGGGTGAAGATACAGGTGGTGAGCGTGGTGATCAAGGATAACAAGCTGAAAAAGAGATCGCACCAGAGTGTGCTTCCCCATGCTACAGATGTGACAAATGAGATATACCAGACTGCCTGCAGCCTTTTCTATGAGCTGTGGGACGGATGCCCTATCCGCCTTTTGGGAATCCAGACCAGCAGGATTGTGGAAGAAGAAGCCAGACAGCTTTCCTTTTTTGACGACGGCGGACATGAAAAGTGGGAGCAGATGGATAATGCTGTGGATGAGATTCGCAGGAGATTCGGCAGGGACGCTGTAAAGAGAGCCTCTTTTTTAAAAGACAATGACATTAATAAGGGATTTAAAATACGTCACCGGGGAGATTAAGGGATGTTTCAGTACAGATAGAGAAAATATAAAAAAATTTCCAAAAAATCCCAATAATAGTCCCAATAAAACGGGGAATATGTTATAATAAATCTATTATTTAAAGAGAAAATGTGATAATACAGAAAAAGAGGTGATCATATGCTGAAAAATTGGATTCAGAAGGAAATTCCTTCACAGGAGGAATTAAAGGAACGTCTGGTAAAGGCGCGGGGAAAACTTTATGAGCTGCAGATGAAGATAAAAGAGCATAAGCTTCCTGTGCTGGTGTTGTTTGAAGGGTGGGGCGCTGCTGGAAAAGGCAGCATGATCGGTAAGGTCATAAAAAATATTGACCCCAGATTTTTTAAAGCTGCCACAATGTCTTCCCCTACGGAAGAGGAGCTTCGCAGACCATTTCTCTATCGGTATATGAAACAGATTCCGGAGGCTGGAAAGTTTACCCTTTTAGATGCGGGCTGGATGGAAGAGACCACTATGGCCTGCCTGGAGGGAAAGCTTGGGGGTGAAGAGTACGCAAAGCGGATCGACAGTATTAAGCGGTTTGAACGCCAGCTTACAGATAACGGCTATCTCCTTTTAAAATTTTTCATGCACATAGACCAGGAAGAGCAGAAAAAACGTCTGGATGGGCTGCTTGCGGAAAAAGACACCCGGTGGCGCGTTTCTTCTTTTGATGAATGGCAGAATGACCATTATAAGAAGTGCAGGAAAGTATTTGACAGGTATCTTTCGGATACAAATCTATCAACAGCGCCCTGGTATATCATAGATGCCCTGGATAAAAAATGGGCGGAGCTTCAGATATTAGAGACTATGATAAGCGGCATTGAGACTGCTCTGCAGAACAGCGCTCATTCGGTTCCACTTTTGCAGAATGTCTTTCCTCTTGTAAAAATGCCCAAATTAAAAGATATCGAGCTTGAAAACAAGGTAATTGATGAGGAAGAATATAAGATAGAACTGAAACACCTTCAGAAAAAATTAAGAGAGCTTCATAACAGGATCTACCGGAAACGGGTGCCTGTTATTATTACCTACGAGGGCTGGGATGCAGCGGGAAAAGGCGGAAATATCAAACGTATCACAGAGGCACTGGATCCCAGGGGATTTGAGGTGCATCCTATTGCCAGCCCGGAACCTCATGAAAAAGCCCGTCATTATCTCTGGCGTTTTTGGACCAGGCTTCCCAAAGACGGACATGTGGCAATCTTTGACCGTACCTGGTACGGCCGGGTTATGGTGGAACGTCTGGAAGGTTTCTGCAGTGAAAACGACTGGAGACGCGCGTATAATGAGATGAATGAGTTTGAAAAGGAGCTTTCCGACTGGGGCGCTGTGATCATTAAGTTCTGGGTTCAGATCGACAAGGATACCCAGCTTGCCAGATTTACGGACAGGCAGAATAACCCGGAAAAACAATGGAAGATTACAGAGGAAGACTGGAGGAACAGGGAAAAATGGGACGCATATGAGGTGGCCGTAAATGAGATGCTGCAAAAGACCAGTACCACATACGCTCCCTGGCATATTCTGGAGTCTGTGGATAAAAAATATGCCAGGATCAAGGCTTTAAAAATCGTTATCAGAGAATTGGAAAAAGCCGTTAAATAAGGAGTTATTTCAGGAAAAGGATAATAAAAAAGCTTCCGTCTGGCGGAAGCTTTTTTATTATGCCATAAATTTTTTCAGCTCATCCATAAAAGTGCTTACATCTTTAAATTCCCGGTAAACAGAAGCGAATCTTACATATGCCACGGCATCCAGCCTGCGGAGATGTTCCATAACAATCTCGCCAATCTTTGTGCTGGAGATTTCCCTTTCCTCTGTGTTAAAAATCTCCCCTTCTATAGAATCGATCATTTCCTCTATTTTTTTTACAGGAATGGGACGTTTATAGCAGGCGCGAAGCACTCCGTCCTGGATTTTAGAGCGGTTATACTGCTCTCTGTTCTGATCTTTTTTTATTACGCTTAAAGGAATGGTCTCTATTTTTTCATAAGTAGTGAAACGCTTTCCGCAGGCGTCACACATAC
>CALIZJ010000196.1 GCA_938028845.1 uncultured Blautia sp. | reverse complement strand
AAAGGCAAGATACAGCTCACTAAGAGCGTCTCCCTGGATTTCCAAAACACAGCCAGCTCCCTTTCTCTCCACCTGGAACTTTTCATCTTCAAGCAGGGTCAGTCCCTTTTCTTTGACGACCTCATAGGAAGCTTCCCGGGAAGTAAATTCCGTCTGGCAAAGAGGCAGGCTGCTCTCCTTTAGAACCACTCCCTGAAGCATAGCCTCCTGGCGCTGTTCCCCTTTTAACTGTTCGTACGTCTCTAGAGGAATATAGCTGTCGTAAGTATAGACAAGAGGCATCGGCGAGGCGTCCTCATAAATCTGTTCCCCATTGGAGTACACCGTCTCCGGTTCCAATGTCTCATAGCCGTATGGGATATTCTCTCCCTTTCCTATATAATATTTCATACCGAAAAGCTTCATCAGCCATGCGCGCCCGTTCACGCCGTGGATCACCTGTTCCATAAGGGTGATCACATAATTATCTTCAAAGAAATTACTGATGCCGTCCGGGGCGATGGAAAAATAATACTGTCCGCTGTTCAATTTATTCAGCATAGCGGTATTGTAAATAGTGGTAGTTCCCTGTTCATAGCGGTATTTTTCTATATCCGGCTGATCCTTCAGACCCTCATACACATCCGCATGTACCATATCGTATGCCGAACCCCGGTCAAGGTTCTGCAAAGGCCGCAGCCATTCCCCGTCTTTCAGATTATAGGCATATATCACATTGGCCGCTGCACTTAAGCCGATGCTTCCTGCTAAAACGGCAGCCACTGCCTGTCTTTTCTTTACAAACAAAAAGAGAAAAGCCGGAAGGATCACCCCGATCCCTCCAAGGACCGTACCAATCCGCCTGGTAGCCGGATACCAGATAATATATATGCCATAAACGAGCCCCGTAAGGAAAAGAACCCACCGCTCTTTCCTGGAAAGTTTAAAAAACTCCGGATATATTTTCACAAACAGATAGGGAAAAAATACAACGGCTGCAAAGCTCCAGCGGTTATTCACATAGGAAAAGCCATTTAAAACATGCCCTGCATAGGGAATGCAAAACAGCAAAGCAAAAAGGAGCACGCCCATTTTTAATCCCGTAAATTTCTTTCTTTTCATCAGCAGGACAGTGAGGGCTAAAGCGCACACGCCCGCCACACCGATCAGAGTATACCGATTCATACGTCCGCTGGTCAATGCCACCGGAAGCTCTGTATAATAATCTTTAGAATACAGAAGGGGGATATAATAGGTCATGGAAAACCGGTCTGCAGCCACAGTACTTGCGATCACAGGAAGCAAAAGCACTGCGGAAATGGCGATCCCCACTATACTGTACAGGCAGAATTTTCCAAGATACTTCCCGATTATCTTCCATTTCCAGCCTTTATACAGGACAAAATAACGGAAAATGCCGTAAATCACCGTAAAAATCCCCATCATATAAAAGAAGTAATAATTTGCCAGCGCAGACACTGCCGTGGCGCAGATATAGGTAAGGGGTTTACTTTCTTTAAAAACCTTGTCCACCCCTAAGAGCATCAGCGGAAAATAAACGCTTGGAACCAGGAAGAAAATATGATTAAAGCCTACAGAGATCATCCACATAGAAGAGATATAGATCAATGTGCCAAGCAGTACCGGAAACTCTCTGCTTCCCTGGTAAAAACATAACCGTGAAAAGGTGATCCCTGCCAGATACATACGGAGAAAAATCAAAAATTCAAAAAGGTATTCTGTATATTTCTCCGGCACAAAAACGGAAAGAAGATTGAGCGGATCCCCGATCACATAGTAATGCAAAGTCTGGATAATATCCGTCCCGTACCCAATGTGCAGATCCCACATAGGAATTTCAAAGGCATGGTCCACAAAAATATTCTTAAGGATGGTTCTTAAAT
>CALIZJ010000195.1 GCA_938028845.1 uncultured Blautia sp. | reverse complement strand
AGAATTCCAAGACAGTCTCAACGGCCAGACGGAAAATCAGAGAGAAAAGGCGGATGAAAGGCCGCAGAAAACGGAACCGCCGAAGCAGTTGGAATTGTTTGAAGAAAAACTTCTGTCGCCTTCTTCCAGGAACCGTCACCAGCTGATCGGGCAGATATTTGATACCTACTGGCTGGTGCAGTTTGAAGACAATTTTTATATTATCGACCAGCACGCAGCCCATGAGAAGGTTTATTACGAACGTTTTGTAAAACAGTTTAAAAACCGGGAGATCCATTCCCAGTATATCAGCCCGCCTCTTATTGTCAGCTTAAATCTGCAGGAAGAGGTTCTTTTAAAGGCAAATATGGATTATTTCCGGGATTTTGGCTTTGAGATCGAACCCTTCGGGGGAAAGGAATACTGCATCAGTGCAGTTCCCGCCGAGCTTTACGGGATGGAAGAGGAAGAGCTTTTTCTGGATATGTTGGACCATCTGGCGGGAAATGGGGAGAAGGATGCCCTTCATCTGTTTACCGCCCGCCTGGCGACTATGGCGTGCAAAGCCGCAGTAAAGGGCAATCACAAGATGTCCCCTGCTGAGGCGGACATGCTGATCGATGAGCTTTTGACTTTGGATAATCCTTATCACTGCCCTCATGGGCGGCCGACGATCATCTCCATGTCAAAAGCGGAGCTGGAAAAGAAGTTTAAAAGGATCCTATAGGAGAGAGTATGAAAAAACCATTGATCGTCCTTACCGGCCCCACTGCGGCAGGTAAGACAAAACTTTCCATTTCTTTGGCAAAGGCTGTGAATGGAGAAATCATTTCTGCAGATTCCATGCAGGTATATAAATACATGGACATCGGTTCCGCAAAGATCCGGCCTGAAGAGATGCAGGGAGTGCCCCATCATCTGGTTGATGTCCTGCTTCCTAAGGAGGAATTTCACATTGTAAAATTCCAGCAGATGGCAAAATCCGCCATGGAAGAGATTTACTCCAAAGGGAAAATTCCTATTTTAGTAGGGGGCACCGGGTTTTACATTCAGGCGGTTACCAGGGACATTGATTTTACCAGCGCACAGAAAGAGGACGCCTACCGAAAAGAATTGGAGCAGTTATACCAGGAGCACGGCCCATCCTATCTTCACGAAATGCTGCGGCAGGTAGATGAAAAAAGCGCCGCCGATATCCATGAAAATAACGTAAAACGCGTGATCCGCGCCCTGGAGTTTTATCACGAAAATAAAATCCCTATTTCTTCCCACAACGTCCGGGAGAGACAGAAAACAAGCCCTTATAATCTGGCCTATTTCGTCTTAAATGTGCCAAGGGAACTCCTTTATCACAGGATTGACGAACGGGTGGATGAGATGCTGAAAGACGGGCTTGTGGACGAGGTTACAAAGTTAAAAGAAATGGGGTACCATAGAGGAATGGTCTCTATGCAGGGACTTGGGTATAAAGAGATCCTTTCTTATCTGGAGGGAGAATATCCCTTAGAGGAGGCAGTCCGTATCTTAAAGCGGGATACCAGACATTTTGCCAAAAGACAGATCACCTGGTTTAAACGGGAACAGGATGTGATCTGGGTAAATAAGGACGCCTTTTCTTATGATGAAGAGAAGATCCTGGAATATATGCTTTCTGTTTTAGCACAGCGGCATATATTTCCCAAAGAAGAGAATGACAGATAAAAAATAGGGGAAGAAGAAACAATGAAAGAATTATACGAACAGCTTGGGATCTCATCCCAGGTATATGATTTTGGACAGGAAATCGAAAATACCTTAAAAGACCGTTTTGAGGAGTTTGACAAAAGGGCAGAATACAATCAGTTAAAAGTCCTTCTGGCTATGCAGAAAAACAAAGTGAGCGAGGAATGTTTTCAATCCTCCTCCGGCTATGGCTATAACGATTACGGCAGGGACACGCTGGAAAAGGTATATGCAGACACCTTTCACACAGAGGCATGTCTGGTCCGCCCGCAGATTGCCTGCGGCACCCATGCACTGGCCATTGCCTTATTCGGAAACCTCCGCCCCGGGGATGAACTTCTCTCCCCGGCGGGAAAGCCTTACGATACATTAGAGGAGGTCATCGGAATCCGTCCAAGCAGCGGTTCTCTGGCAGAATACGGCATCACCTACCGTCAGGTAGACCTTTTGCCAGACGGTACATTTGATTATGAAAATATAAAGAAAGCCATTAATGGAAAGACAAAACTGGTAGCTATCCAGCGTTCAAAAGGATACCAGACGCGCCCTTCCTTTTCAGTAAAGCAGATCGGAGAGCTGATCGCCTTTGTAAAAGGGATAAAGCCGGATGTGATCTGTATGGTAGATAACTGTTACGGAGAATTTGTAGATACCATCGAGCCCAGTGACGTAGGGGCAGATATGATGGTGGGCTCTCTCATCAAAAATCCAGGAGGCGGACTTGCTCCCATCGGCGGCTATATTGCCGGAAAAAAGGAGTGCGTGGAAAACGCATCCTACCGTATGACCTGTCCGGGGCTTGGAATGGAAGTGGGCGCCTCTCTCGGGGTGAACCGTTCTTTTTACCAGGGCTTTTTCCTGGCGCCTATGGTGACAAAAAGCGCCCTGAAAGGGGCTGTTTTCGCCGCTAATATATATGAGCGTCTGGGCTTTGGGGTAGTGCCGGATTCCACGGAACCCCGGCAGGATATCATCCAGGCAGTGACCTTGGGAACGCCGGAAGGAGTAGTGGCTTTCTGCAAGGGAATCCAGGCGGCGGCGCCGGTGGACAGTTATGTGGATCCGGAACCATGGGATATGCCTGGTTACGACAGCCAGGTGATCATGGCGGCAGGTGCTTTTGTGCAGGGATCTTCCATAGAGCTTTCTGCAGACGGACCTATGAAACCGCCTTATGCAGTATATTTTCAGGGAGGCCTTACCTGGGAACACGCGAAACTTGGGGTGTTAATGTCCCTGCAGAAACTTGTGGATGCGGGACTGGTCACTCTTCCAAAAAAGTAAGACCTGAAATACAGGGTATCTTTTCAGAAAAGAAGGGCAGATGTAAAGATACACTGCACTATGGAAATATTTTTGCCGGAGGAAAGTATTACGTCCCGGCAGGGGGAAAGGAAGGGATTTCATCATGAAAAAAAGAATCGTGATCGTAGGCGGCGGTGCGGCAGGCCTTGTGGCGGCAATCATGGCTGCCCGGGAGGGACAGGCCGTCACGGTACTGGAGCATAATGAAAAGCCAGGAAAAAAGATCAATGCCACTGGAAATGGAAAATGCAATCTGACGAATCTCGCCCTTCCCACAGACGCTTACCGGGGAACACATCCGGAATTTGCAATACCGGCGCTGCAGGCTTTTTCCATACAGGACACGATAAAATTTTTCTCTGCCCTGGGAATCTATACGGTGAACAAAAACGGCTATATCTATCCCCACAGCGGACAGGCTGCAAGTGTTACGGAAGTTCTCTGTATGGAAGCCAGGAACCTGGGCGTAAAAATAAAAACAAACGAACATGTAACCCATATAAAAAAAGAAGCTGGGAACTGGAAAGTTGTTACGAAAAGCTGGCAGTATGAAGGGGATGCGGTTATTTTAGCTGCCGGGTCTAAAGCATCCCAGATTTCCGGTGCCGACGGAAGCGGTTATGATCTTGCGAAAAAGCTGGGCCACCGGATCATTACGCCGCTTCCTGCACTGACAGCTTTAAAATGCGCAGGACAGCCTTTTAAATGGGCCGGGGTCCGCACGGAAGGAAAAGTTACCCTTTGTCTGGATCAGATTCCATTAAAAAGCCAGCAGGGGGAACTGCAGCTTACCGAATATGGGGTTTCCGGTATCCCTGTATTCCAGATCAGCCGTTATGCCATACGCGCTTTAAAAGAGGGGTCTAAAGTATCCCTTCTTTTAGATTTTCTTCCGGAATTTCCCATAGAAGCCATGGACGGATTTTTAGCTGCAAGAAAGAAAAACAGCCCCTATAAAACGGAAAAAGAGCTTTTGGTAGGTCTGTTTCCCCAGAAACTGATTTCCGTTCTTACCGCCCGGAAAGATTTGACAAAGGCAATCAAAGAGTTCCCTCTGGAAGTGGTTTCCGGATTGGATTTTTCCCAGGCTCAGGTATGTTCCGGGGGAGTGGACACAGCCCAGGTAAACCCTGTGACTATGGAGTCCCTTCTTTGTCCGGGCGTATACTTTGCCGGAGAACTTTTAGACATTGACGGCACCTGCGGCGGCTATAATCTCCAATGGGCGTGGTCCAGCGGCGCTGCAGCGGGAAAACATGCGGCAATGGACAGAAAGGATAACCTATGATTTTGATCAATCAATTAAAACTTCCTATTCAGCATACAGAAAAAGACCTGGAAAAAAAGATTTCCAGGCTCCTTAAAAACCCAAAAGCATCTTTTACCTATGAGATTAAACGCCAGTCTTTGGATGCCAGAAAAAAAGAGGAAAAGAAATTTGTCTATACTGTGGAAGTTTCCATACCGGATGAGCAGAAGGTGATGAAAAGAGTTAACGATAAAAACATTATGTTAACCAAAAAGAAAGAATATCATTTTCCTCATCCCGGAGAAGAGCCTCTTTCCCATCCGCCTGTGGTTATCGGAAGCGGTCCGGCAGGACTGTTCTGCGCCTGGTATCTTGCCCGGGCAGGCTATCGGCCTTTTGTCCTGGAGCGGGGAGAGGAAGCGGAAAAGAGGAAGGAGACCGTGGAGGCTTTCTGGAAGGGAGATATCTTAGATCCCGATTCAAACGTACAGTTCGGAGAAGGGGGAGCAGGTACCTTTTCTGACGGAAAGCTGAATACCCTTGTAAAGGATACCTTTGGAAGAAACCAGGAGGTTTTAAAACGTTTTGTAGACGCCGGAGCAGACCCGGCGATCCTTTACCAGCAAAAGCCTCATTTGGGCACGGACGTATTGATTTCTATTGTGACCACTATGCGCAGGCAGATTGAAGAGATGGGAGGACGTTTTTGTTTCCGCAGCAAGGTGACAGACTTAAAGTTTGAAAATAACGCTTTGAAATCTGTTGTGGTTAATGAAACAGAGGAGATTCCCGCCCAGGTATGCGTGCTTGCCATTGGACACAGTGCAAGGGATACTTTTGAAATGTTATATAAAAAGGGCATCTCTATGGAACCAAAGTCTTTTGCGGTTGGCCTGCGCATGGAGCATCCTCAGACTATGATCAACGAGGCCCTTTACGGGGAAGCGGAAAATCCTCTTCTTGGGGCTGCCAGCTATAAAGTCACCCACCAGACGGCGGAGGGCAGAGGGGTATATTCCTTCTGCATGTGTCCCGGCGGCTACGTAGTCAATGCATCTTCAGAGGAAGGGATGCTTGCAGTAAACGGTATGAGCTATTCCAAAAGAGATGGAAAAAATGCCAACAGTGCGCTGATCGTCACGGTAACGCCGGAAGATTTTCCCAAAGAGGGGCCTTTAGGAGGCATTGCTTTTCAGCGTGATCTGGAGAAAAAAGCCTGGGAAGCCGGAAAAGGGAAAATTCCAGTGCAGCTTTTTAAAGATTATCAAAAAAAGCAGCCAAGCAAAGAACCGGGTACGATCCTTCCCTGTATGAAAGGCGCCTATACCTTTTCCAATGTGCGGAATATTCTCCCTCAAAAGATCGGGGACGCCCTGGAAGAGGGGATTCTTTCCTTTGGCAGAAAGATCCCTGGTTTTGACCAGGGGGACGCACTTTTAAGCGGGGTAGAGAGCCGTACTTCCTCTCCGGTGCGTATCCTTAGGGATAAGGATCTGCTTTCCAATATAGGCGGGGTTTATCCCTGCGGCGAGGGGGCCGGCTATGCAGGCGGCATTACTTCTGCGGCCATGGACGGTATAAAAATTGCAGAAAATATCTGTAAAAAATATAGAAAATTTTAGGAGACCATATACATCCCGAACCTTTTATGGTAAAATAATTCTGTTTATCCCACCACACCTTTTCAGAGGGCGAAAGGGAAAAACATATGAAAGATACTATAAAAGAACTGCCGGTATCCCAGCGGCCTTATGAAAAATGCCTGCGGGACGGCGAAAGTGCCTTAAGCGATGGAGAGCTTCTTGCAGTTATCCTGCGCAGCGGGACGAAGGGAGTGAACTCCCTTGATCTGGCAAATGCCATTTTAAATTACATGGAAAATTCTTCGTATCCCGGCCTTTTGGGGATTTTACATACTTCTTTGGAAGAGCTTACGAAGATACACGGCATCGGAAAGGTAAAGGCGATCCAGTTAAAGTGCATCGGGGAACTTTCAAAACGGATCGCGACGACGGCTGCCAGGACGCAGCTTTCTTTTGAAAATCCGGCCACCATTGCCAGATATTATATGGAGCAGCTCCGCCATGAGGAGCAGGAAGTGATCCTGTGCATGATGCTGGACGGAAAAAATCATCTGATGGGCGAATACTACCTTTCCAAAGGGACGGCCAATGCCGCTTTGATCACACCAAGAGAGGTGTTTGTGGAGGCTTTGCGCCGCCATGCAGTAAATATTATTCTGGTACATAATCACCCAAGCGGAGATCCCGTGCCAAGCCCATGCGACGAGGAAGTGACAGAACGGATCTATAAGGCGGGCGAGCTTTTAGGCATCCATCTTTTAGACCATATCGTCATCGGGGATCACAGATACGTAAGCTTTCGGGAACAGGGTCTCCTGGAAGGACCGTAAAATAAAGGGGCAAATTATTTTATGCTTTTTGAAAAAAAATACGGAATAGACCTGGGGAGCAGCAGTATTAAGGTATATTCCTATTTGAAAAATAAAAGTTATATTGAAAAAAATATGATCGCGGCAAAAGGCCGCAAAATCATCGCCGTGGGCAACGAGGCATACGAAATGTTTGAAAAATCACCAGCAGACATTTCTGTCAGTTCGCCGATGGCTTTTGGCATGATTGCCAATCTTGAGCTGCAGGAAATCGCCCTGTACAGCATGATCAAAAAAATAGACAGGATCTTAGGGGTAGGCTCCGTTATGTATTTTGCCGTACCTCTGGATATGACTGCCATTGAAAAAAGGGCTTATTATCATGTGGCAAACGGACACTGGCTTCGGAAAAACCGGGTATACATGGTGGAGGCGCCCATTGCGGACGCTCTTGCCATGGGCGTAAATTTGGAAAAAAACGAGGGCAGCATGGTGGTAAATATCGGCGCCCAGAGCACCCATTTTTCTATTATCACCGATGGAAAGATCATCATCAGCAAAAAGATTCCCATTGGCGGCCGCCAGATGAACGAAGCCATTTGCAGCGAAGTGCGGAAAAGATATAATCTTCAGATCGGAACCAGAACAGGAAAGCGCTTAAAGCTTGTCATGGGCCGTCTAAACGACCAGCGTAAAGAGGCAAGGAAGGTGGTCGGCATTGACAGCGTCTCCGGACTTCCAAGGGAAGAGGTGGTATCTTCCTATGTGGTGAATGCGGGAATCATGAATTGTGTGAATGAGATCGCGGCAGAGATGAAGACTTTTCTGGAAAGGACACCTCCTCAGATCGCATATCATATCGCCAAAGAGGGTATTTATCTGGCAGGGGGAAGCACACGGCTGCCTTTCATCGACAATTACCTGGCAAGCTATACAGGATTTACCTTTAATCTGTCAGAGCTTTATGAGACTTCAAAGATCTGCGGCCTGGAAAGGATCATCCGGGACAAAGATCTGAAAAAATGGGCGCAGCCGGTTACTCAGCGTAAGCTGTAAAAATAAAATGTAA
>CALIZJ010000194.1 GCA_938028845.1 uncultured Blautia sp. | reverse complement strand
CCCATAACGGCGCTATTACAGTTGACAGTCAGCCGGGCATGGGAAGTACCTTCACTTTTTATCTAAAAATTCCCGGACAGGCTTAAGCCAGATAAGGAAATTTAAAAAAGCAGCACAAGCGCAGCCAGATAGCTTCTGCTCTCTTATTCAAAGCGCTTTTTCGAGTATGCAGTTCAAAAAAGCTCCCAAAGGGTGCTGCCCTGAATATTGAGAACAAAACCATCAAGCAACCCGCTAAACGTGTACGGCAGTTATCCGCAGGGATTATACTAGCGGTAATCCCAACTCCTCCTGCCAGGATGAAAGAGCAATACCGCTGCTAAAAATCCTCCGATCAGCCCTCCTATATGAGCTGCATTATCCACTCCGCCGCTTGTAAATCCAAAATAAAGGGAAAAAGCAGCCATAATCAAAATCTGTCTTGTAGAAAGATCCTCCACATGGCCCCTCATACGGACCAACACATAGATCATTCCCCCTAAAACGGCAAATACAGCGCCGGAGGCTCCCGCTGAAACAGCAAATTCTCCTGTATGCATATCCCAAACTAAAGACAGAAGATTTCCGGCAATTCCTCCCAAAAGATAAATGATCAAAAATTTTACTTTTCCAACGGTTCTTTCCAGTCTGCCTCCCAGCACAAACAGCACCAGCATGTTATTGGCAAGGTGAGAGATTCCAAAATGCAGGAACATACTGGTAAATAACCGGTAATATTCCCCTTCGCCCAGAATAAACGGTGTATAGGCAGCTCCCCAGTCCAGCATATGTTCAATTCCCGTAGAACCGCCGGTGAACTCCACCGCCAAAAAGACAAGAATATTCAGCAGCATCAATACGGCCGTCATAGGCTCTTTTTTTAATTCTTCCACAAGCAACCTCTTTTCTGCATAATTTTTGTTTGGGATATTGTAGCAGATTTTTGTTTGGTTGGGAACACCCTTTCATTTTATAAGGTTTTCTTTCGCAAATTCTTTCATTTTAAAAAGACATATCTTGCCTGTGCAAAATCCACTTCGTCTTCATCCTGAAGAAGGTATTCTTCCTCATTTTTCAGCATACGCCCATTTACAGAAGTACCGTTTCTGGAATTTAAATCACACAAAAAGTAGTCGTTTTCTCTTTTTCTTATTTTGGCATGAACCCTGCTTACGGTAGGCAATGGGATCACCGCATCAGCAGCCGTTTCCAGCTTTCCTACCACAGTGATCTCATCCTTTAAATAAATGGTCGCCAGTTCCCCGGGTTCTCTGCTTACCAAACTGGCGGGCCCTCTTTCTATATTAGCAGACAAAACTACCGTTTCCCCAAACTCTTTAGGTTCCTCTGGTATGATTTCTTTTCTTTCTTCCTGTCCCTTTATTAGTTTTTCCATCTCCTGTGCCTCTGTTCTCCCCACAGGCGCCGCCTTTATAAAAGATCCTTTTTCCCTTTCACCCGTCCTTACCAAATTATCTTTCTTTTTTCTTTTAGAATATCCAAAATAAATAAGCGTTCCTCCGCCTAATAAAACAAGCCCTGCTCCTACCATAGCCTCCATTGTAAGCCATGGCAGGTACCCAAAGGCTTTCAGAAACACCAGCCCCAAAGCCAGGATTGCAGCCACAGCACAGCCTGTTATTTTTTTCATACCTATGGTTTTCTCGTCTTTTTTCTTTGTATCTTCCTGAGGATTCGCTTTCCATAAGTTATCTTCCATGACCGGCAGTTCCTCTTCTGCAAAGATATTTTCCGAAGCTGGCTCCTCTGGTATTTTCCCCTGATTCTTTATAGGTATCACTTTTTCAGCACTTTCGCCTCTTACCCGGTAAAGTTCCTCTTTGATATTTTCTAAATGAAAGCTTTCTTCTAAAGCCCTCCGGTAAACTCCGTATCCCAGCATAACCGCCTTTGCATCCTCGTGATTCAATTTAGGAAGTACATACTCCGTAAGGGTTTGAAACTGCTCCCTCACTTCATGGTCGTAGCCTGGGAGATAACAAAAATACAGTTCCTTTTTCTCTACATCTGCATACATATGTTCCGGGGATATCACCAGATTCTCCGGATTTAGCAAAAACTCTGCCATTTCTTCCATCACTTGAACAAAACCGCCGAAAACAAGCTGCAGATCTTCTATATTAAGCTTCTTATTTTCAAACAGCGAAGCCAGGGGCTGGCGGGATGTGATCTCATAAGAAAATATCGTTTTTCCGTCCACCCCCTGGAGCCTGCACTTTAAAAGTTTCGGGATTACATTTCCTGCAAGCATCCGGATTTGATAAGAAGATGTATCCACCTGCCCGATCCCCTGAAGGACCATATAACTGTGATTCATATCCCTTTTATAATCTGTCCGCATTTCACCCATCTCCTATTCCTTTGATTACATCCGAAGCCGCCTTAACCTTACGTATCCATTGCGCAGGCCTGATTATCTTCCCGCTTCCCTCCGTTTTCAAATGCCATTTTAGTCCTCCAAATCCCACAATCGTATCCATATCATAAGAAACCTGTACACGGTCTCCTTCTGTAACCGCTGCCGTCAGATTTTCTGCTCCGAAAAATCCTACGTTCCCCAACTCCTGGCATCGCGCCTGGGCAGCCTCATAAACTTTCCCATCCTCTTTTACCCCTTCCATACATCCCGCAAGAGCAGCCTCATATGCCGCAGCCGTAAGCCATGCCCGGTTATGAACGAAAAAACAAAGGTATAAAAGCCCCATCAATACCAAAAGAATCAAACTCATAACGCAAGCAGCTTCTACAGTCATACTTCCTTTCTTTATATATATTCCCTTCATAAACACAACCCTCCCAGATATCCCAAAAGCAGAAAAGGAACAAAAGGAAATTCTGTTTTCCTGCTTTTGCCAAAGACAGCCAATAAAATCGCTGCCCAAACAGCCGCCAGAAACAATCCAATGCTTAAAGTAGCCGCAAACTCTTCAGGTTTCAGCACAATACCAAGCGCCGCCACAATCCAGGCATCCCCCATGCCCAAAGCACCTCCCGTGACAACACTTAACGCTAAAAGGCCGATTCCCACTCCAACAGGAAGCAGAAACCACAAACTGCTTCTTCCTTCCCATATAGCATTGCCAAGTCCCAGCAAAGCAAATATTCCCGTAAACCACAAAGAAATCTGCCGACGCCGGATATCGCTCCAGCTATTAAATCCTAAAAATAAAATAGTACCTATTTTTACTGCCATACTCCTCCTTTTATCCGCATCTGCTGCACGCATGCATTTCTCCACTTACATGGGAATGTTTCACCATTCTTACGGTACGCTTTAATCCACTGCAGGATTCCAGACTGTGGTAGCGGTTTCCCGTTTCTGTTATGTAAACCATTCCAACCGTTGAATGATCTTTCGTACAGGTTTCACAAGGAGAATACTTCTCCCCATAATTATTTCGAAGTCCTGTCACAGCACTGCCGGATACGTGGGTGATGGAAAGGTCCAGATAGGTGCATCCCATATCTTTATGGTACACACTTCCGTTTTCCGTTACATACACCATGAGCTCAGATTCTTTCTCACCATCATTTTCTCCGCTTTCCTGTGTCTCATATTCTTTTCCTGTCCAGGCATGTACCTTTACCAGATTGTACATCCGCACATCCGGCAAAGGTAGTAAACCTCCGATCGGTTCATATACATAGAGATCCGGCAGTGTAATATTTTCCGGTCCGCTGCCGTCAAGAACATAGGCGTACATTCCAGCCTCCTTGGTCTTTTCACAAAGCGCTGTCAAATGTTCTGTCTGAAGCTTATAAATGTCCATAAAAGAAATCATCGTTACCATCCCCAGGAAAAACACTGGCAGTACCAGCGCTGTCTCTACCGCTATGCTCGCTTTTTGTAAGGAGGTGTGAAGAGATACTTTCCCAGAGCGCATGACCTTCCTTTTGTATGTCGGGGGGATCAAAAGGATGAGGTACCTTATCAGAGAGCATATCCTTTCTAACTTTATTCTTCTCCGTTCTTTGCCATTCTGTAATTTCCCATATTTTCTTCCGTTTCTTTTTATTCTTTTATCTTTTATATCCTCCGCACTCTGGGAAAGCATCTCTTCACACCCCTTTCTCGCTTAAATATAACTGTATTGTTTTGTAGCGGTAAAAACTTTTCGGCTGTTTGCTTTCACATCGATGGAAGCTTCTATAGAAGCAATACAGGAATCCAGACAAAACCCGCTTCTGCCAGGCAGATTCCGCACAGACAGTTCTACCATGTCCATCCCTCCGGAAAGTTTCGCCTGCTTGCCTTTTGTTAAAAGAAATACCTGTAAATAGTCCTCGTAATCCATGCCGGTTTCCGTTCCCCTTCGCTCCGTATCCAACCCTTGTAATAGTTCCGGAAGCTTTTCCAAACTGATCTGCCAATCCTCGACGGATTTTATAAGAGGCACTTTTCCGCCGTCAAAGAGTTCCCTTACATCCAAAATACTCTCCGCAAAAGCCCAGCACAGCAGCAATGCCCCTTCTATGACAACTGCTGCAGGAGGAATAAGGAACGCTGACGCTATAGCAAGTGCCAATGCCTCTACCTGCGCCCTTTTTCCTGTATCAGCAAGAAGATGTGCAAAATTTACCCCTTCCCGTACTAACAATAATTTAGAAGCCACAGACTTCAGATTATCCAAATCGTTATCCTTTCCGCTTAAAATATACTCAATCTGGTACTTCAATCCCCCGGATGCAGGGTTTTGGTAATTTCCAAGCTTATCCATGAGATACTGCTGAAACAGTACCTGGGTGGCATAAGAATCATCCTGCTTTAAATTTCCAAACAACGGCATTCCTTCCTGAAGTT
>CALIZJ010000193.1 GCA_938028845.1 uncultured Blautia sp. | reverse complement strand
CGACGCTCTTCCGATCTAGTGCCGTCCTTGGAGGAAAAGGCAGCGCTGCTTTGCTTAGACGTTATACTTTATATAAGTTCCTCCGTTTATATTTCTTACAGCTTACACAAAAAAGGAGAGCAGGAGATTAAAAGACTATGGACCAATGGGAGCAGAAAAGACAGTACGGATTCCTCATCCGGCAGTTGACTTTAAGGGAGATCAAAAGAAAATATGCCAGATCCTATCTTGGAATCTTGTGGAGTGTTTTAAATCCGCTGTTATCCATGAGCGTCCTTTCCCTGATCTTCTCCCAGCTATTTCGCCGTTCTATTGAAAACTATCCGATTTATTATCTTACCGGTTATATCATATGGCAGACTTTTACTGGAGCAACTATTTCTGCAATGACTGCCCTGGCGGATAATAAGATGCTGCTTTTAAAAGTAAAGTTTCCCATGGAGCTTTTTATCCTGGCACGGGTCTATACAGCTCTTTTAAATCTGGGCTATTCCCTCATTGCCTATGCGGTTATGCTGGCAGTATTTCATGTGACGCCGAAATGGACAATGTTTATGGCCGTTCCGATCCTTTTTTTCCTGACTCTTTTTTCTCTTGGAATCGCGTATATTCTGGCGGCGGCTTATGTCTTTTTTGGTGATGTGAAGCATTTATATACTGTGTTTCTTACCCTTTGGATGTATTGTTCCGCTATTTTTTATCCGGCGGATCAGCTTCAAGGACTGATTCATAAAGTCATTCTTCATAATCCCATGTATGTGTTTATCCATTGTATGCGAAAAGGGATCCTATATGGGGAGTTTCCCCTTATTTCTGAGACTGCACAGATGGTTCTCTGGAGTATAGGAATATTTTTGGCGGGGCGTATGCTGTTTGCCGGCTGCAAAAACCGGATCATGCAGAAGCTTTAGGGAAGCCAGCGCTTTTTAAGAGATATCGGTCTACAGCCTGCAAAGACACCCCGTTTTTGCGGCTATAAATGAAAGAGGAGAAGCAGGTCTATATCCAGCCTGACAGCCAATAGGGGAAGGAGGATGAGCAGCTTGCAGGATACAGCGATCGTGGTAAAAAATGTGACCATGGAGTTTAAAAAAGAAAAAGACGAGCCCACAAGTTTAAAAGAATTTTTAATAGGGGCATTAAAAGGGCAAAGAAAGCAGGAGGTTTTTCGTGCCCTGGATGATATCAGTTTTGATGTGAAAAAAGGGGAAGTTTTAGGGATTATAGGAAGCAACGGATCTGGAAAAAGCACTCTTTTAAAAATTATTTCCGGCGTTTTGCTGCCTACTTCCGGAAGCGTTCTGGCAGACCAGAAAAAAATACATCTTCTTACCCTGGGAGCAGGATTTGACCCGGAACTGACAGGAAAAGAAAACGTGTATTTAAACGGAGCGATCATCGGCTATACGAAGGAATTTATTGATGGTAAATATCCGGATATTGTAGCGTTTGCTGAGCTTGAGGGCTTTATGGAAGAGAAGGTGCGCAACTATTCCTCGGGTATGGTTTCCAGGCTTGGCTTTTCCATTGCCACTATCCGGGACACGCCCGAAATCCTGATCCTGGATGAAGTGCTCAGTGTAGGGGATCTTTTTTTCCGGAAAAAAAGCGAGACGAGGATTCGTGAGATGATTCATGGAGGTTCCACTGTACTTATCGTTTCCCACTCCCCATCTGTGATAGAGAAAAATTGTTCCCGGGCAGTCTGGATTGAAAAGGGGAAACTTAATGCATTGGGCGACCCATTTCAAGTATGCAGGTCCTATGAGAAAATGGTTAAGTAGACATAATACAGAATTATGTAAATGGTGTAAACATGGAAACAGAATTAAAAGAAAGGATCCGCCGTTTTTTAACCAACCGGATCACCAAAATGAAAAAAAATTATCTGGAACATTATGAAGAGAAAGTCCTTCCCGTAGCTTTAGGCGAATCGAACCTTCATAAAAAAGAACACTGGAAAGTGTTTGTGAGACAGCTTTTGCCCTATGATATTCTTTCGTTTGACGTATTTGATACCTTACTTTTCCGAATGGTTTCCCATCCGGCAGATGTGTTTTACCTGGTGGGCATGGAGCTTTCTTATCCGGATTTCCGGCGAATCCGCATGGAGGCAGAACGAAAAGCAAGACAAATAAAGTACAAGGCTGGCAAAACCTACGAGGTAAGTCTTTTGGAGATTTGGAGCGTTCTTGAGCGGGAGAGCGGAATCCCGGCGGAACAAGGGATGCAGGCGGAACTTTTCTGGGAAGAAAAAGTCTGTTTTGCCAATCCATATATGCTTCAGGCAGTCCGTACTTTACAAAGCTATGGAAAGAAAATTATTTTAACTTCTGACATGTATTTAAGCGGAGAACAAATCCTCCATCTTTTAAGATCCTGCGATTATGAAGGGTTAAAGGAATGTTTTGTATCAAATGAATACGGAGGTTCCAAAGGAGACGGCACTTTATACGATCATATTCGGAATGTCTATGGAAAGCAGCTTCGGTACGCGCACATTGGAGACAACCTGGAAAGCGATTTTAAAAATGCACAGGAACATTCTGTGGACAGCTTTTATTATCAAAATGTAAATACATTGGGGAATGTTTACCGCCCTATGGACATGTCTGTATTAACCGGAAGCATATACAGGGGACTGGTAAATTCTCACCTGCACAGCGGCTGGAAAGGATATTTAAGAGAGTACGAATACGGGTATGTATACGGCGGGCTCTTTGTGACAGGATATTGCCGCTTTATTTATGATCATGTTAAAAAGAACCAAATAGAGAAGGTACTGTTTCTGTCCAGAGACGGTTATCTTTTAAAAAAAGCCTACCTGATGCTCTATCCAAAAGAGGAAAAAAATACCGCCTATGTGCTTTGGTCCAGAAGCGCCGCTTTGAAGATAACAGCGGGAAAATATCGCTATGAATATTTTAGAAGATTCCTTTTCCATAAAGTGAACCAGGGATTTTCTATCCGGCAGGTCTTAAAGGATATGGATCTTTCCCATTTGGAAGAAGACCTTTGCAGAAAAAAGAAAGTAAAGGCAGATGAGAAATTAACGTATAGAAATGCAGATCTTGTCAAAGAATATTTTATAGACAATTGGGATGAAGTCAGAAAAGCATATCAGGAACAGATCCTTGCTGCAAAAGCCTATTTCACGCCAGTTCTTACAGGGTGTAAAAATGCGGCGGCGGTAGATATCGGATGGGTGGGAAGCGGTGCGGTAATGCTGGATCATGCGGTAAACTGCCTGTGGGATCTTTCTTGTCCCATTACAGGAATCTTAGGCGGGACAAACAGCCGCCATTGCTTTGAAGAAGATGCAGGGGAAGGATTCCTCTTTCAGGGAAAACTGGTAAGTTATCTTTATTCGCAGACAGAGAACAGGGATATCTGGAAATATCACGACCCTGCAAAGGGGCATAATCTTTACTGGGAACTTCTTTTAGGGGCTCCTACAGGGGGCTTAAGAGGCTTTCATTTAGGTACGGACGGCAGTGTTCAAATGGACTTTAAAGAAAACCGCCAGGATGTCCGTCACATCCAGGAGATCCACAGAGGCGTGCTGGATTTTGTCCGCCAGTTTATGAAAGCAGAGGAGAAGTTGGGACTTACGATCCCCATCAGCGGCAGAGACGCCTATGCGCCTATGGTCAGTGTTTTAAGCGGGCGCAACCAAAAAGAGATGGAGGTGTTTCAGGAGCTTTTGGATGATGCCTTTGTAAATTAGGGTTTAAATAGGAAAACGGAGGAAATGAAAAATGGTTTTGTATCACGCTGTTAGTTCTTACCAGCTTTTGGAGGTAATGCTGCACAGAGCCATCTATCATAAAAAAGAAAGGGCGGTACTGATCCTGCCGGATTTTATTACGGAGAAATATCCCCAGTATAAAACATTGGAAGAGGAGGGCTTTTTTGAAGAAGTATACCTGTTTCCTTACACCAGGATTCTCCATAAGAATGAGGAACAGGTAAAGGCCATGACCCTGCAGGCATACCAGCAGAGTATTCCCTGGAAATTGGAGGATTTTCAGAAAATCTATGTTGCGGGAGCCCATTTCTATTTTTCCCTGCTGCTTATAAACGCCAAACAATCTTTTGTCTTTTTTGAAGATGCTGCGGGAATGTTAAGCCACCCTGAAAAGCTTAAGGAAAATCTGAAAAAACGGTATCCCCTTCACAGCCATCTGGCAGAAAAATACGGGCTTTTTACAGGAGAGAATCCCTGTATCTCTTCGATCGTCTGTCTAAAAAAGGCACAAACCATTAAAAAATTCCCAAAACCCTGCCAGGATTTTTCAGTGGAGGAAACCTTAATGAAACTGTCATATGCCATGCGGAAAAGGTTTATTCATTTCTTTTTGAAAAAGAAGATCTGGACCCGGGCGGATACTATACTGCTTACACAGAATTTTGCAAATCTCGGAGAAATGTCAATGGAGGAACAGACAAAGCTTTATAAAGATATGGAAACAAAAATGCTGAAAAAGCACAAAGTTGTGATCAAAAAACACCCGGACGACATGCTGGATTACCAGGGGATTTTTCCCAGAGCAAAAGTGATCCGGGAGACGTTTCCTTCGGAACTGCTTCCATATGTATTCTGGAAAAAGCCGCGGACCATCTGTACCATTACTTCTACAGGGTGTGAAAATCTGGGAAAGCATTTTACGCTGATTATAGCAGGAGACAGGATTCTGCCTGGATACCTATACAAAGCCGGGAGGGAAGAATATGTTTGATGGCCCAGTTCTTTTTCTTGTAAATTCTGTCTATCAGCTTCTTACCGCCATACATTTAAAAAATTCTCTTCTGAAGGAAAAAACGGCGGATATCCTGCTTACCGATGTGACGGAAAAGCTGCGGGATTATCAGGAACGTCTGAAAGATACCGGCGTTTTCCAGCGGGTTCTTTTCGCAAGGACAAAAGATTTAAACAGAAAATACGCAGTTGGAAAAGAAGCGGAGACCTCCGAAGGATTTGATAAGATTGAAAATATCTTCCGCTGGATCTTAAGCGATGAGCTTGGGGATTACCAGGAAATCTATTTTTCCAATTTCGACACCTTTACAAGAATGTTAGCATGCCGGTATTACGATTCTCCCTGCCGTTTTATCTGTTATGAGGATGGCTTTTCCACTTATGTGATCGACTTCCTAAAAGAAGGAAGAGCTCCGGTTAACAGCCATCCAAAAGGACGGATGCTGGGAGAGAAAATAGAAAAGGTACTCCTTTACGAACCAAGGCTTGCCATGCGGGGAGACTGCTTTCCTAATGTCCCTCTTCCGAAGATAAACCCTTCGGATACCAGGCTTATAGAGCTTTTAAATTATGTGTTCGCTTATAAAAAACCGGAGCGGGTCACGGATTTTATCTTTCTGGAACAGTCCTTTCGGGCAGAAGGCATTAAGTGCAATGACCTTGTTCTTATGAAAGCGTGCAGGGATGCGGTTCTTCCCAAAAGTTTTTCCGTAAAGCCCCATCCCAGAAATCCCGAAAACCTTCCTTTTCTTACAGGACTGACTGGAAAATATACCTGCGATGCTCCCTGGGAACTGTTTTTGCTCAATGAAACCCCAGAGGACATTACCATCCTTACTGTCTGTTCCAACGCTGCCCTTACCGGAAGGATCATGTTTGGCATGGATATTCCCACGGTCATGCTGTATCCCCTGTTCGAAGGCAGGGTACTTTGGAAAGAAGATGAAGTGCTGCGGCGTTATCTTTTCCGGTTTGAAAAAGAATTTGCAGGAGAAAATTACTACGCACCTAAGACCATTTATGAACTTCGCAATATTCTCAGATATTTAGGAGGTCAATATGAATGATAAGATACGCCTTACCGGGCAGTCCTGTGCCGTCTTGGATTCAGAGGCAAAGGAGCAGATAAAGGTTTCCGTTATCATCCCTGTTTATCAGGTGGAAAATTTTCTGGAGCGGGCGGTGGATTCTGTGCTTGTCTCTACATTAAAAGAGCTTGAGATCATTTTAGTGGACGACGGAAGCGAAGATGCCTCAAAGGAAATCTGCGATGCATACCAAAAGGCATACCCGGAAAAAATCAAAGTACTGCATAAAGAAAATGAAGGCCTTGGAATGGCAAGAAATTCCGGCATAGGTCTTGCCAGAGGCGAATACATTGCTTTTTTAGATTCTGATGATACCATTGAACCCCAAATGTATGAAAAAATGTATGAAAAAGCGGTGGAGGGGAATTTTCAGATCGTCATGTGCGATGTACGTATTTTATATGTAGAAGAAAACCATACGGTGGTGGTCACCTCTTATAAAGCGGAAGAAATCGATACGGCGGATTATATTGCCAATGGAAATAATATTACCTACAGTGTCAATAAACTGTATAAACGGTTTATCTGGGAAGAAAACCAGTATGAGAAAATGTTGTTTGAGGACATTGCCCTGATCCCTTCTTTGATCACCCGATACCCTCATATCGGCTATGTGAAAGAGGCATTTTATAATTATTACCGAAGGGCAAATACCATCTCCACCAGTCTTACCGGGGGCATGACAGACATTATCCGGGCTTACCGGAGTTTTTTAAAAAACAGTTCTATGGAATACAAAGAGGAAGTGGTTTACTGCATTGCCAAACAGCTTTACTGGAATATGACAGAGGCCAGGCCGCTTTTCCTTGCCGACTTCATCTCTTTTTTAAAGGAATATAAAAAGTATTTTCTTTTAAATCCCTTTCTGGCAAAGGATACAAAGGTAAGAAAGATCCTTGATTACCTGGATCGGGAAGTGATTCCGGACAAGCTTATATGTGTGAAATTTTTTGGAAGCCCTTCCCAGGAATTTTTAGACGGGCTGGTGGAAAATTTTCCTTTAACTGAACTGGTCCTGGCAGATGAAAATACTCTTTCCGGAGAAAAACTTCCGGAATCGGTAGAGAGGGCAGTAAAAAAAGGGGCGTATTCTTATGCAGAAGAATACTATGCTTTGAAGCTTTTATGCAGGGAAGGCGGAATCGTACTTTTTCCAGACATGAAGGCAAATCTCCGTCTGAAACGGCTTCGTATGAACCGTATTTTCTTTGGATTTGAAAATGAAGAAGAACTTACCTGCAAATGCTTCGGGGCGTTAAGAGAACATTATGTGATCCAGGCGTTATTGGATACCTATGAGGAGGATACGATCTATAACAAAGCCCTTCTGCCCCTTAGCGAGCGGGTAAGGGATTTTCTTATCCTTCATTTTTCCCTGCGGGCAAACGGCAGGAATCAATTATTAAAAAAAGAGGTACAGGTCTATCTTCCCAGTATCCTTTCTTATGACATGCAGGATGGGGAAAACTGCTGCAGGCATAAGGCAGAAGGGATACCGGAAGGCTATGAACTGATCAGCGAAAGGGTGGTAAAAATGTGGTCTGACCGTCTGATGGAAAACTGGAATTTATATAAGCAGGAGCGAAATACAAACAGCAGCAAAAAAGCAGGGCCTTCGCCATCCCTCCTGTCTGAAGAAGTAATAAACAAAAGAGTGGAACAAAGAGTAAACGAAGAAAAGGATAAGCTCATTCAGGAGGTTACAAATCGTTATGAAAATTCCACCTGTTGGAAGATTACCAGACCAATCCGCGCCATAGGAAAACTTTTTGAAAAATAAGGGAGGTGGGTCTTATGCGCATCGCTGCCTTTATACCGGCAAGATATGATTCCAGCCGCTTTAAAGGGAAGCCTCTTGCAGATATCTGCGGCCGCCCTATGATCTGGTGGGTGTACCAGCAGGTGAAAAAAACAGAAAATATAAATCAGGTTTATGTAGCCGCCGACAGTGAAGAAGTTTTTCAAGTCTGTGAAAAATACCAGATTCCCTGCCTGATGACATCCCGGGAACATGCCACCAGTACAGAACGCATATATGAGGCTGCCAAAAAAGTCCCGGCAGACGTATACCTTTGCATCAATGGAGACGAGCCGCTGATCAGCCCCAAAACTGTGGGCCAGGTGGTCCCGGAAACAATAGAGGGCTTTTTTGCAGCCAATCTTATGACGCAGATGCAGGATCCGGCTGAAGTAGTGGACAATACCAATATTAAAGTAGTGACTGATGTTTTCGGTAATGCGCTTTTTCTTTCCAGAAGTCCCATTCCATATCCAAAGGCAAGCCTTTCTTTTCGCTATTATAAGCACCTGGGCGTGCTGGCTTACTCCATGGAAGCCCTGAAATTTTTTGCGGAAACGCCAAAAGGAAGAATTGAACTTGCAGAAGATATTAATGAGCTTCGCTTTTTGGAACATGGGAAAAAGCTTAAAATGATCCCGGTCATGGCGGAAACTTTATCTGTAGACACCCCTAAGGATTTGGATTACGTGCGTAAGGTGATAAGGGAAAGACTTCAGAGAGGGGAGCTGACCATATGAGTATGCAGATTTTAGACTGTACCCTTAGAGACGGAGGCTATATCAATGATTGGAAATTCGGGAGAAAAACCATTGCTTCTATTTTAGATAAGCTTTCAGACGCCAGGGTGGATATTATAGAATGTGGGTTTCTTACCGGTATGGTAAAGGATGAAGAAAGCTCTCTTTTTCCCGGTATCCAAGAGATTGAAAGACTTCTGCCGAAAAAAAAGACCAGCTCCATGTTTGTAGCCATGATCGCTATGGGAGAAAAGGAACTTCATCCGGATCTGCTGGGTCCCTATGATGGAAAAAGCATAAAAGGCATACGCCTGACTTTCCATAAAGGAGAAATCGACAAAGGGATCCAATGGGCAAAGAAGATCATGAAAAAAGGGTATCTCGTATTTATGCAGCCGGTGGGGACTGTGTTCTACACGGACATGGAGCTTTTAAGCCTGGTAGAAAAAATGAATGATTTAAAGCCCTATGCCTTTTACATTGTAGATACATTAGGCAGTATGTACCGGAATGAAGTATCCCATAAATTCTATCTGATCGACGAGAATATGGATCCTGAGATACGTCTTGGATTTCATCCCCATAACAATCTGCAGCTTGCCTTTTCCAATGCACAGGTTCTTGGAAAGATCCAGACGAAGAGGGAACTGATCATCGACTCTTCTGTGTTTGGGATGGGACGGGGCGCAGGGAATCTCCCCACAGAGCTTATCACCCAGTATATTAACCGGAACATTGCCGCAAAATATGACGTGACCAGGATCATGGATGTCTATGACGAATATATCGCGCCTATACGAAAAAATTTCCAATGGGGCTATGCGGTTCCCTATCATATTGCAGCCAGCCATGTGTGCCATCCCAATTATGCATCCTATCTTTTAAATAAGCAGACCTTAACCATGAAAGATATTGAAAAGATCATTCAGGCAATCCCTGATGGGCGCAGGATGCTTTATGACCAGGAACTGATCCGAAGGCTGTATAAAAGCTTCCAAAGCCGGCGAATTGATGACAGCCAAGCTTTTTTTGAGATCAAAAGGCTGGTATCCGGCAGAAAGGTTCTTTTGCTTACCTGGGATAAAGCCCTTACCCTCCATTACAAATGGCTGATGGACTTTATAAACAGGGAAAATCCTTATGTGGCGGCGGTGAATTTTTTAGACGTGCGTTTCCGTGTCAACGCCTGTTTTATTACCAGTCATAAGCGGATGGATATGATCTCCGGGGAGCTTTTTCATCAGCCTCAGATCCGGGTGATTTTTACCTCCAATGTTCCCGTGGAGCAGATAAACGGTCTTTGCATAGATTATGACCGCTACAGGGACGAGACATGGGAGGAAGGAGAATTAAGCGGGGAAATGGCATGTAAACTTTTTTATGGCTGCGGGGCAAAAGAAATCTGTTTAGCCGGTTTCTGGGAAGAGAGGGGATTACAGGCCCTTTCTAAAGAGGAACAGGAGAAAATCCATCTTCTGGCGCCTTTTCAAAGGAGGAAAGAGCATGTATAAGTGTATCCTTTTTGATATGGACGGAACTTTGATTGATTCTTATGAGGGAATCTCCAGCGCATACCGGTATGCTTTTACTTCCCAGGGAAAACCCTTTCCCGGAGAGAAATTTGTAAAAGAGGCCATCGGCGCGCCTTTGCCCTATGCTTTCTTAAATCTGGCAGGAATAGAGAAAAAAGAACTTCCTGCTTTTATAAACCGGTACCGGGAATACTATGCAGAAAAAGGGAGAAAGGAGGTTCGGGCATACAAAGGGGTAAAAGAATGTCTGAGGCGCCTAAAGTGTACAGATGCCTTCCTGGGGGTGGCTACCTTAAAAAAGGAGGAGTTTGCCGCTGCAATCTTAAAGGATCTGGGCCTATTCTCTTATTTCGATTATGTCTGCGGAGCGGACCAAAAGGACACGCTAACGAAAAAGGATCTCATCTGGCAGTGTATGGAGCAGTTTGGCTGCACCTTTTCCCAAACAATCCTGGTAGGGGACAGCATATTTGACGCAAAGGGAGCTGCACAAGCAGGGGTGGATTTTTTGGCAGTGACCTATGGTTTCGGATTTCAGGAAAAAGAGAGCCTGCATTCATATCCTGTAAAATATATTGCTTCCCATCCGAAGGAGATTATACAAAAACTTTTATAATAATATGGGTTAATAAAAAACCTATTTTATACTTGATTTTATACGCCAGAATCAGTATACTCAAAGCATAAAAAGTAAGAAGCAAAGAAAAAGGGTACAAAGACGTACAATATGCGTTTTTGTACCCTTTTTTGCAGGATACAGGGTAAAGCTTCGGCATATACATCTGTATTCCAAGGAGAGAGCAAAGGTGGGGAAGGTCATGAAAAACGTAAATTTTAAGGAAGATCCTTTTTATCCGGTGCAGCCTTTTTTTGTGCTGAATACAGAGCACTATTATAAAAAGCAATGTAAAAATTCTGCAGTTTCTCATTATTACGGCTTCCGGGCGGAGAAAAACAACCAGTACGCAAACTATGTGGTTCCGGACAATACGATCGACATCTTATTTGAATGCAATAAAGAACAGCCATCCGCCTTTGTCTGCGGCAGTGTGTCCAGACGGATGGAGCATGAATTTCAAAATGGAAAGGAATATTTTGGCGTGCGCTTTGTGCCGGGGAAGGTGAAGGGATTTTTAAAAGTATCCAGCGGAGAACTTTTAGATCACTGTGTGGATCTTAAGGAGCTAGCCGGAACGGAGGAACTTCCCTGGCGCATTGCCCAGGCAGAGAATTTCCAGGAACGGATGGATATTTTCCAGGAGTATCTGTACAGGAAGGATGCTTGTCTGAAGCTGGAAAAATCCGTACTTGTAGATTATATGCTGAAACGTATCCATGAGAGCAGCGGGGAGATCCAGTTGGGGGAACTGGCATTGGAAATGCAGTATTCCATCCAATACATCCGCCGTTGTTTCACTGAGTATGTGGGTATGTCCCCAAAAAGATTCTGCCGCCAGCTGAGATTTCAGCATGCCCTAAAGCAGTTAAACGCAAACAAGAACTCTCATATATCCGATATTTCCCAGGATACAGGCTACTATGACCAGGCCCATATGCTAAAGGATTTTCAGGCATATATGGGAGTATCCCCATCCCGGTACGCAAGGATCATCAATCTGAAAAAATACGGAAATCAGATTTTATATGTGTAGTTTCTTTTTTTACTATTTTTACTTTCTTCTTGTTTTTATAATAAGATCAGAAATTGAGTTACAAAAACGAGGAGGAAATACTTATGTCAGAGCTTAAAAATTTTTATACAATTGATGATGCCATTTCTATGGATTATGAGACCACGAAAGAGCTGCAGTTAAAACATTTAAACAGAGAGCGGACTCTTGCCGGAAATTCCAAATACTTTGTAAAAGCAGAGGACTGCTGGTTTACGGATTATGAGGGAAACAGGCATTTGGATATGATCGGCGCCGTAGGTGTGGTGACTGTAGGAAACAACAATGAATACATATGGAGTGAGATCAGTAAAGTATTCGAAAGCAAACAGTATATGATGGGTGCCATCGCCTATCACAATGTAGCGGCTGCTTTTGCCCACAATATGGCAGTTCTCTCCCCGGGAGGAAAGCTTACCAAGATGGGTACGGCGACAGGCGGTGCAGAAGCTGTGGAGGGCACCATCAAACTGATCAAGCTTGCCTGCCGCAATGATCCCAAACGTGCGAAAATCCTTGCCTGCCAGGGCGGATTCCATGGAAAGACTACAGGCGCTGTTTCTGTAGGCGGAAAAGAAAAATGGAGAATGTACCAGCATCCTCTGATGGAATGTGTGGACCATGTTCCCTACGGTGATGCAGAAGCTGTGGAACAAGCATTGAAGGATGAGTGTTATATGGCATTTTATTTGGAACCTA
>CALIZJ010000192.1 GCA_938028845.1 uncultured Blautia sp. | reverse complement strand
TAACTATGTGGCTTTAAGCTGCTTTGACCGCAGAGCGGTGAATAATTCAGGTTTAATTATAAAAAAGTTCTCCTGAAAAAGAAATATTCCTATCGTTTAATTCTGTTCTAATCGAATAAATATTAAAAAATATAAATGCAAATCACAGTATATTTCTGTAAAGCAAACTTGGGAGAATCGGATATATCCGATTCTCCTTTGTAATTACAGAAAATCATATGAGCTTTTAAACAGTTTTATCATTCATTCCACGCCTCAAGGACCGCCTGAATATTTTCTAAAGGAACGTCCCTGTTCACTTCACTTTCTCCGATCAGACCTCCGTTTTTATAGAGGTTCTCTTTCATGATCTTCGCACAGCGGCGGATATCTTCCGGCGTGCCATGGGGCAGGGTATCCTGTCTGCTGATCTCTCCCCAGAAGGTTATCTTTCCCGCATATTTTTCCGCTACTTTTTCCACTCCCATACACCAAAGCTGGGAATTGATCGCATCCACTCCCATTTCAATAAACTCTGGGTACAGATCGAAAATGTAGCCGTCGCTGTGGAAGAATACCTTTTTACCAGCCCCTTTGATCTTATCGATCAATTCCTTATACAGAGGCTTGAACAGCTTTCTCCACTGATCCGGCGATATCAAAAGGCTGCGCTGTGAGCCCCAGTCATCCCCGAAAGTTACTCCGTCAATATCCATCTCCAGCCACTTGTCCAGATAAACACGTTCAAATTCCATCACATATTCTATAAGCTGAAACATCTCGTCCTCTTCCAGGGCAATATCACAGTACAGATTTTCTGTTCCTCTTAAATACTGCAGTCTCTCAAACAGGCTGATCCAGCCGCCAATAATAAATTTCCCCTTGCTTCTGTGGGTAATGATCTGAGAAGCAATATTTTCTTTATTCTCTTCCCATTCTTTTAAAAACTGCTCCACCGGAGGCTTATACTCATCGATCCCGTCATATTCTTCAAATACCGGCTGTTTTACCTCTCCGATAATACCCGGCTGGATATTGGTCCAAACGCTTCCCCAGGGATCTTTAAAGGTTCCATACTCATAGTATTCCTTCGTAAATCCATGGTCAAAGGGACCTACCAGTGAAACAATGTCTCTTTCATGTTCATCTAATACTTGTTCCAGTTTCTCTCCGTATTCCATCCGTGCCGCCGGCAGGATCCACAGATCCACCGGGAGCCTGTCCGGTTCTTCAAATGCCAACGTCCTTAACACACGTTCTCTGCTGTCCATCCTGTTCTCCTTTCTGTCATGCTGTCTTGCCTTGTCTGTTAAGCTGAATCGTGTTGATCAGCACTGCCATTAAGATCAGGCCGCCTCGTACTACGTACTGAACGTATTCATTTACGTTCATCAATGTCATACCATTTAATAAGACTCCAAGGAAAATAATACCTACGAAGGTTCCTCTAACCTTTCCGATACCACCGTTCATGCTGGCGCCGCCGATGATAACGGAAGCGATAACGTCCATTTCCCAGCCTTTTCCAAAGTTATGAGCTGCAGACATTACCTGGGAGGAACACATAATTCCGCCTAAAGCAGCAGTTAACTGCACTACGATCATAACAATGATCTTTACCTTTTTTACATTAACACCTGACAGTCTTGCGGCCTCCGGGTTTCCGCCTGCCGCATATACAGAACGTCCAAAAGTGGTGTAAGTCATAATGATATGTACAATAACAAATACCACTACAAGAATGATAGCAGGAACCGGGATCACGCCTGCTACCGTTCCCGCACCAAATATATTATACCAGGAAGGCAACGTGGTCACAGGGAATCCGTTTGACAGGATTGCTGCCAGTCCGTAGATAATGTTCATCATAGCCAATGTAATGATAAACGTAGGGATATTAAATTTTACACGGATATATCCATTCACAAATCCGATCAGAGCAGAAAAAAGAAATGCTGCAAGAATACCAATCCATATTCCTGTGTCCATTCCTATACCCATTCCATCCAGCTTTCCTGACACAGTAGCCGCGATGATACCGGAAATAGCCACAGTAGAGGAAATAGACAGGTCAATTTCGCCGCAGATAATAACCATTGTCATACCAAAGGCAATTACACCCTTTAAGGATGAGCTTCTTAAAATACCCAGAAGATTTGGAACGGTGAAAAATCCCTTGGCTGTAAAGGCAACCACAATACAAATGACCAGCAAAATAATTTCCATCATGTATGTAGTAACAAATTTCTTTAAATCAAAGCTTTTTTGTTTCATAATATCCTCCTAATCTCCCATGCATTTCGCATATAATTCTTCTACTGTAATATTTTCCGGCAGGACTTCGCCGACAATCCTTCCTTCCCGCATGATCAGTATTCTGTGACATACTTCCAGAAGTTCTTCCAGTTCCGATGAAACCATAATACTGGAGATTCCTTTTTTAGACTGCTCCCAGATGATCTGGAAAATCTGCTGCTTCGCATTCACGTCAATACCTCTGGATGGCTCATCAAAAAACATAATTTTAGGTTCTGTATTCAGCCAATTCCCTACTACTACTTTTTGCTGATTTCCACCGGAGAGGGATTTTACCGGAAGCATGGGATCTGCCACTTTGATATCCAGGTCATGGATCTGGCGGCTGGCATATTCTTTTTCTTTTTTCTTCTGTATAATTTTGTGTTTTCCCAGATAGTCAATGCTGGCCACACATAAATTATCGAATACAGACATAATTTGAATAAGCCCCTCCTGCTTTCTGTCCTCCGGCGTCAGAGCGAAGCCTGCATTTCTCATTTTTACAGGATTAGGATGTGTGATCTCTTTCCCATAAAAAACGATTCTGCCGCTGTCATAAGGGTCCGCACCGAAAATAGATTTCAGGAGTTCTGTTCTTCCAGCTCCCAACATTCCTGCAATTCCCACAATTTCATTTTCATAAACTTTAAAGGATACATTTTCAAAACGGCCTTTTCTGGTAAGGTTATCTATCTCTAATACCAATTTTTCTCCAACCTTTAAGTCCTTTGGCCGTGTTTTGACCTCTACATTTCCAAACATCATCTTTACTAAGGCTTCCCTGGAAAGGCCATCCATAAGAACCTTGCCTATAAATTCTCCGTCTCTGAGAACCGTACAGGTATCTGCGATCTGCCAAAGCTCCTGCAGTTTATGGGAAATGTAGATAATGATAACATCTTTCTTTTTCAGTTCCCGTATCATTTTGAACAACAATTCGATTTCGTGATTGGCAAGGGCGGACGTAGGCTCATCCAGCATCAAAACCTTGGGTTCATAACTCATGGCTTTGGCAATTTCCACCATCTGGCACTGCCACAGACTTAATTCGGATATTAATGCTTTCGGTGAGATATCAATCTGTAAATCCTTTAATATCTTTCCTGCCTGTTCATATCCTTTTTTCCAGTCAATTAGTTTTCCCTTCATGGGCATTCTTCCCATAAGAATATTTTCCGCTACCGTCAGTCCCGGAATCAGGCTCAGTTCCTGGTAGACAGTCACGATTCCCTTATACAATGCCTCCTGCGGGGATTTAATATCTAATTTTTCTCCATCAAGATAAACATTTCCCTCCGTAGCCTGTTCCGCGCCTGCAAAAATTTTTACCAATGTGGATTTTCCAGAGCCATTTTTCCCAATAAAGGCATGTACTTTTCCACTTTCAAATTCCACCGAGACTTTGTCCAGAGCTACGGTACCGGGATAAATTTTCGTAATATTTTCCGCTTTTAATATGCTCATGTTTTTCCTCGCTTTTTCTTTTTGGCTATAGATAAGATAAACTGCTCGAATGAGCAGTTTATCTATACTTAATTATATTGGCAGTACTTATATTCCGATCTTTAGTTGCCCATCTTCTCAGCCAAATCTTCTTCAAACGCAGTGATTGCATCTACATCGTCTCTGCTTAATACAACACCAGGAACGATAACTTCTTTGCCGTATTCACCTTTTTCTCCCATAATAGTTTTAATGAGGACTTCCATGGTATTATATCCGATTGTATATGGATCCTGTCCGGTTACACACTGAAGGATATTATCATCTGCTTTCAGGAAGGAAGCCTGCTGCTCTGCTGCGTCTGTACCGAATACGAAAGTTTCTCCAGCTTTTCCAGCATTCTTTACAGCCATTGTTGCACCGATGGTTCCGCCGTCATTTGCAGCCCAAATGATGTCTACGCCGCCTTCAGCTTCATTTGCAGTAAGAATATCGCTTACTACCTGCACTGCGTCATCCTGGAGCCATGCATCCTGATCTGCTACTACTTCTACGCCCGGCATATCTTTAATCTGATCTAAGAATCCGTTGCAGCGTGCTTCAGACTGATCTGGAAGCTGAGACTTAAACTGGATGATCGCAACTCTTGCTTCTCCTCCCAGCTCGTTTTCAATAAATTCTTTTGCTTTCTGTCCTGTCAGTTCGCCCAGGTTATAGTTATCAGATGTATATCCGCCGCATACAAATGGAGAATCTTCCAGTTTTGTATTTCCCACTGCGATTTCCAGGTCTGCATCATATGCAGTCTCCAGCGCCTGCATGGAAGACGTCTCATTCAGCGGTGCAATAGCAATACCATCAATTCCCTGATTAACATAAGTATTAATCAAATCAGCTTCTTTTGCCTGGTCATTGTTTGTATTACTGGTCATTAAAGTAACTCCGTAATCTTCTGCCGCCGCCTCGTATCCCTTCTGCATCAGTCTCATAAACTGGTCTTCCTGGAATACCACCCCTGCAACGGTAATATCCTCAGCTGCTTTTCCTTCTCTCTTCTCTTCTTCTGCTGCAAATGCGCAAACACTGGTAGACAGTACCATCATTGTTGCCAGCATAACGGAAATCACTTTTTTCTTCATATCATAGTCCTCCCATTCCATTATCATTTGCCTGAATGAAATCCCGGCGTTCCATCTTCACACCCCATAAGCATCATATT
>CALIZJ010000191.1 GCA_938028845.1 uncultured Blautia sp. | reverse complement strand
CTACACGACGCTCTTCCGATCTAAAAAGGGCTTCATTTTCTTTAAGATCCCAGGTACAAACCCTATCCGTAAAAGGAACCGGCTCCATTTTTTCATATTCGATGATACTTGCGTTCATCACAGAGTGATCCACCGGGTATCTGGCCGCCCAGATGATCTTGTCGGATTCTTCGTCCAGATGAAATTCTACATGTTTCGGCTCCACCGCCAGGCGGCGTATCATATAAAAGCCCTTTGCTTCCAGCTCCGGGTGATCCTTAAGTGCCAGACCGCCCGCATAGCCGGAAGGATAGCCCTTCTCGTCGTAGATCCAGTAGCCAAGGCCCTTGTCCTGAAGCCTTTTAAGGGTCCGGTCAAATTTCTCAAGGTTCTCCGGGTTGGAGGTATATCCATTGTCCTGATCCGGATTGGTGGCTACGCCTCCGTAGCCGAAGGCTTTCACCGCATCCATCAGAAGCTCTTCCTTTTCCGGCCATTTGTGGATGATGGTTTTCATTTTGTATTGGAGATCCGGGTGTAAAAATTGTTCTCTGTCCATGTTTTTCCCTTCTTTCTATTAAAAAACAGGCCGGAAGCCCAAGATATAAACATATCCTCCGGCTCCCGGCCTTAAATTTCCGGTACCAGTTCTGATTGTCAGCCCTTTACGCCGCCTACCACGATTCCTTTTACAAAGTATTTCTGAAGGAAGGGGTAGATCACCATGATCGGAAGCACGGCGATCACGGCGATTCCCATGCGGATGCCTACGGTAGGCAGCTTGATATTAGCCGCATCCGCGCCCAATACACTGGCGCTCCTTGACAGGAATTCCACGTTTTGGATCATATTATTCAGGATCATCTGAATGGTGTTCAGATTGTTGTCGGTTACATAGTACATACCATTCATCCAGTCATTCCAGTAAGTCAGGCCTACCATCAAAACCAAGGTCACCAGCATTGGTTTAGAAAGAGGCAGGATCACTTTTGTAAGGATCTTCATTTCGCTTGCGCCGTCCAGTTTCGCCGCCTCGATCAGAGAATCCGGGATGCTGGCGGTGAAGAAGGAACGCATCATGATCACATAGAAAGCATTCATCATAAGATTGGGGATCAAAAGCGCCCAGATCGTATTTTTAATATGGAACGTATTGGCATACATCATGTAAGTAGGAACCAGGCCGCCGTTAAACAGCATGGTGAAAAACAGGATAAATGACAATACATTTCGATAGGGAAGATCCTTTCTGGACAATGGGTATGCAAACAGCACCGTCATCGTAATATTACAGAATGTTCCGATCACCGTTACAAGGATCGTCATAAAATATCCACGGAAGATCGTGCTGGCGCTGCGCATAATATACTGGTAAGTCTCCAGACTGAATTTCTCCGGAAAGAAGCTGTAGCCGTTGCGGATCAGTGTCTGCTCATCTGTAAAGGACGCCATCACCATCAAAAGAAAAGGAAGCACACAGCACAGTACCAGTAAGATCATAAAAATATGCATCAATGTCTGTTGAAGTCTATCATGCTCTACCATCTGCTCATCCCCTCCTTAAAACAGTGCGTTGTCTTTGTCGATTTTATTTACTACCAGGTTTGCCGCAAGTACTACGATAAATCCACAGATAGACTGGAAGAAACCAGCCGCAGCGGAACGTCCCACATCGTTCAGAAGCATCAGGCCTTTGTATACATATACATCGATAGTGGTTGAAACATCATACAAAAGTCCGGAGTTCTGGGTCACCTGATAAAACAGACCGAAATCTGAGTAGAAAATCCTTCCGATAGCCAGCAGGGTCAGGGTAATGATGGTCGGCCGCAGCCCCGGCAAAGTCACATGCCAGATCCTCTGCCACCTGGAAGCCCCATCTACCACAGCCGCCTCGTAAAGCGAGGAGTCAATGCCGATCACGGTAGCATAGTAAATGATGCTGTTGTATCCGAAGTTTTTCCACAGATTCACGATCACAAAAATAAAGGGCCAGTACTTGGCAGTCATATACCAGTTGATATGTGTTCCAAAGGTTTTATTGATAAAACCGGCATCTGCGCTTAAGAACGCATACACTATGTAGCTGACCACTACCATAGAGATCAGATAGGGGATCAGGATAAACACCTGATAAACTTTTTTGGATACCTTTGCGTGGATCTCATTGAGAATGATCGCCACAGCTATGGCAAATACGGTGCCTGTTATGATAAACACAAGGTTATAGCAGATCGTATTGCGGATGATCAGCCAGGCGTCTCTGGTTCCAAAAAGGAATTTAAAATTGCTGAGGCCAGTCCAGGCGCTTCCCCAGATGCCGTCCTGATAATTATATTTTTTAAATGCCACTACCAGCCCCGCCATGGGAATGTAGTTGTTGATGATCAGATAGATCATACCCGGCAGCATCATTGCGTAAAGTTCCCAGTGCCGGAACACGTTTTTCCAGCCGCCGTGTTTTTTGTCCTTTTTTGCTTTTGCAACTGCTTCCATCTTTCCTCTCCTTTCCGGCAAAGTAGCGGCGGCAGAGAAAATCTCTGCCGCCAGTTTTTGTTCTGATTACTTATTTGCCAGATACTCGTCCAGTGCGGCCTGGGTGTCTTCCAGTACATCATAGAACCCGATGGATTCCAGTTCAGACTGGATCTGTGGAAGAACATCGTCCAGAGCAACGCTGCCGGTAGCAAGAGCGTTTTCATATTTTTCTTCCAGGTTTGCGTAAGCGGTCACAAAGTCGCCCATCTCTGTAGTGTCGTAGTAGAAACCAAATGCCGGAGAAACCTCTACGCCTGCATCCCATTCATCTACAGTCGCCTTAGCATCTTCATACAGAGCAGACTCTTTTACAGGAAGGATCAGGAAGTTTGGATAAGTTGCTGTAGCGGCAAATCCGCCATAAGGCTCATTTTCCGCAGTCATTCCTTCCGGATAATCTGCACGCCCATCTTCGTTGATCAC
>CALIZJ010000190.1 GCA_938028845.1 uncultured Blautia sp. | reverse complement strand
TTTGTGATTTCCACAGAGAAAGAACAGATGCTAAGTTCTGGCGGGGAGGTTAAGGATATGGAGGCCTTCCAGCAGATTGCCAGGAATAATTTCAGAGAGGCGTACCGCCTCTTTACAGACAGTTCTTTTGCCGGGATTTTAAAGGATGCAGGACAAAAAGAGCAGGCGCTGTATTTAGGACTGTCCAAGCAGCCTGTGACCTACCAGCATTTGGAGGAATTTTTCGTAGGTGCAGGGGTAAAAGAACCGGTAAGTATATCTTTAAAGGAAGACGGCGCCCAGTTTTATGAAATGAGGGAGTCCGTGCAGGAATCTTTTCTTATACAGAGAAGCGGCTGGGGACATTTAAGGCTTGAGATCGAAACCAGGGGAAGTTTTCTGGAAGTAGGAAAAAAGGTCGTCACAGAGGAAGATTTCGTAGGAAGCCATTATCAGGCAGAATATCTGATCCACCAGGACCGCCTTGGAACAGGCGCTCAGTTCGGACAGATTGTGGTAAGGAGTCCTTACCAGGAGCTGGTTTATGAGGTTCTTGCCTCTAAAGGTGCAAAGGTTCATGTAAATATGAACATCCGTGTGAAAAAGCACCGTCTCTCCATGGTGCGGGATTATCTGGACTATCGTACTGGAAAGATGGAATTTAAGACATGGGTGGGAAGCAGCCATTTTATTCTGAACCAGCTTTGGGAGGAAGGCTGTGATTATCCGGAGTATCAGATGTACGAAGCGTATCTTCTGCATCTGGAAGGAAACGATGCCCAGGCAAGGGAAATCCTGAAACAGTACCAGGATAAATCCTTTTCCAAGGAAGATCTGGAATTTGCCGGAGTGTATCTTTATCTTTGCAGCCTTACTGGATTGTATTCCAATAAAGATCAGGCCCTTCGCAGGATCCAGAATTTTTACATGCAGAAAGAAGACAGCTTTGTGCTGTTCTGGCTCCTCCTTCAGATGGATCCCTCTTTAAAGACTGCGCCGTCCAAAGCGCTTTTTATGATGGAGGAGATGTTTGACAAAGGGTCGAAAAGTCCGCTTCTCTATCTGGAAGCATGGAAATATATTGAAAAGGATCTTTCCCTTCTTCACCGCCTGGATAAATTCTGGACACAGGTCTTTTTATTTGCCGGAAAGGAACAGCTTCTCACAGAGGAGCTCTCCATGCGCCTGGCTTATCTTTCCGGATACGAAAAGACTTTCAGTCCCAGCCTTTACCGGGTACTGGGAATGGCATACGAAGCCTTCCCCACAGAAGATACCTTGGAGGCAATCTGTAAATATATCATGAAGGGAAATCCAAGGAAGCCGGAATATTTCCCCTGGTTTTCCCTGGCAGTGGAACATGGGATCCGCCTGACAAGACTTTATGAATACTACATAGAAACTATGGATACCACTTATCAGCAGGAGCTTCCAAAGCCGGTGCTGATGTATTTTACTTACAATAACGATACCCTTGGAGATGGAAAAAAAGCGTTTATCTATGCCAGCGTGATCAGCCATAAAGAAAAAGAGCCTGCCACCTATGAACGTTATAAAAAAGGTATGGAAGAGTTTGCCGCAAAGAAGATGGCAGAAGGCTGTATGAATGAAAGCTATGCTGCTCTGTATCAGGAATTTATGATGAATCCGGAAAACATTGCCCAGGCAAGGGAAATCGCAGGCAGACTTTTTACCTTCCGTTTATATTGTGATGACAAAAAGATCCGTCAGGTGATCGTGCGCCATGCCCAGCTTGATAAAGAAGAGGTTTATCCTTGTATTCAGGGAGTGGCATATCCAAGGATTTACACAGAGGATGCGGTTATCCTTTTCCAGGATGACAAACAGCGCAGATATGCGTCTACAGTGGCGTATAATATCAGCCGGCTCTTAGACGAGCGTGATATTATGGAGAAGCTTTTGGAGATGGGCGTGAGCGAGCCGGGGCTTTTGCTTCATTACTGCGAGGGAACAGCCATCGGACTAGATAATCTGGACATCTTCCAGAAACTGGTGAAGTCGTCCGCTTTTACAGAAGAATATAAAAAGTCGGTCCGCAGAAAGATCCTGGACTATTATTCCGCACATGTCCATGGAGAGGATCTGGATGATTATCTGAAAAAGATCGATTACCGGGAATATGCCCTTGTGGACCGGAAAGCACTTTTGGAAATTTTGATCTCCAGGCGTATGTTTACCCAGGCAATGGGAATCATAGAAGAGTTCGGATATGAAGGAACAGATCTTACCAGTCTTCTTAAGCTTACCAGCCGGATGATCATAAAATCCGATCTGGCAGAGGACGAAGAGCTTTTGGCTTTGGCATCAGAAGTGTACAGCCAGGGAAAATATGACGAAGTGATCTTAGAATACCTTATCCGCTTTAGGACGGGGCCGGTGGAGGATCTGTTTGCCATCTGGAAGAGCGCCCAGGGATTTGAGATGGATACCTATTCCTTGGAGGAAAAGATCCTCAGTCTTTTGATGTTTACCAGTGATTACCGTAAGGAAGGGGAAAACGTCCTGATGGATTATGTGAAGAAGTCCGGCAAGGAGCGGATCATCGGTGCATATCTCACTCAGGTGGCTTACGGGATCTTTGTGAAGGAATATCCTATGAGCGCTTTTATAAAGAAGGAGCTGCTTCTCGCATACGAAAGAAAATGGCCGGTGAACCAGATTTGCCGCCTTGCGCTGCTTCTGGCTCTTTCCAAAGAAAAGCATGTAAAAGGAGACATCCGGACAATCAAGAAAGAATTGGTGGATGAATTTGCAAGAAAGGGAATGGCATTTGCCTTTTACCGCAGGTTAGACCCTTCCCTTTTAAGTCCCTATCAGCTTGACGATAAGACCTTTGTAGAATGTCACGCCCACCCTAAGGCGAGAGTGACGCTTTACTATGCGTTGGATGCAGGGCTGGGACTTGCGATGGAATATAAGAGCGAGCCTTTAAACAGTGTGTATGAAGGAATTTGTACGAAAGCCTTTACGCTGTTTTACGGCGAGACCCTTCATTACTATTTTACCATCGAACAGGATGGCCAGAAGAAAAAAACTTCAGAGCGTGTGATCACTATGAATAAGGTAGACGGCACGCCTATGAGCAAATACCAGTTGATCAATCAGATCCTTTCTGCCAGAAGACTTGAGAAGGAGCAGGAGGTTGTCAAAAAGATGAAGCAGTACCTGCGTCAGGAACAGTATGTAAAGGAACTGTTTGCCATAGAGAAGGAAGAGTAGGATAGAGGAAACAGGAAATGAATGAAATTCGCGACTTGATTATTGGAATTGATTTTGGAAAAGAATATTCACAGATCTGCTATTATGACAGGAGCGCCCAGGAACCAAGGTCTCTTTCCATGAAGGTGGGAAGCAGCCAGTATGAGGCACCCACCCGCCTGTGCAGAAGAGTTGAGCAGGGAGATTATTGTGTGGGGCTGGAAGCAGAATATTTTGCAAAAGAAAAAGGAGGAATCCTGATAGACAGCCTTTATGAGGACTGCCAAAAGGAGACTCCCGTCCTCGTAGCTGGGGAGGAAAAGGAACCCTGGGAGCTTCTTGCCTTTTTCCTTAAAGGAATGCTCAAATTTCTGGGTGTAATGGAGGTTGTAAAAAACACAAAATGTCTGGTGATCGCTTCTCCCACCCTTGGAGAGACGCAGGTGAAAAATTACCAGAAAGCCTGTGAAAGCCTTGGCTTTAGCCCGGAACGTTATATGCTGATGGATTATGGGGAGAGTTTTTACTATTATGTGCTCACCCAGAAAAAAGAGATATGGAACCGCAGCGTGGCGTGGTATGCGTTTTCCCAGGATACAGTGACTTACCGCAGGCTGATCATGAATTATGGGACAAAGCCGGTCCTTGTAAAGCTGGAGGAGCCCAAAAGCGCTGTTTTAGAAGAAAGCGGGGAGGAAAGGGACTTAAGCTTTTGTAAGTTTATTCGGGAAACTTTAGGTACAGAGCTGTTTTCCAGCATCCAGATGACGGGAAATGGTTTTTCCCAGGACTGGGCAAAGGAAGCGGTAAAATTGCTGTGTTTCCAGAAAAGAAAAGTGTTTTACGGAAACAATCTGTTTGCAAAGGGAGCCTGTGCCGCCGGAGTGGAGCGGATGGAAAATAAAAACCTGAAGGGCTATCAATACTTAAGCGACTCCCTTGTCCTTACAGATATTGGAATGGATATGCGGGTGATGGGATCTCCTGCGTATTACCCTCTTATCGAATCCGGAAAGAACTGGTATGAGTGCAAAGCCTATTGTGAGTTTATCCTGGATGATACAAAAGAGCTTGTGTTTGTGGTAAACAGACCGCTGGAAGATGGAGAAAAGAAGCGGATTGCCATGGCGCTGCCCGGACTTCCGGCAAGACCTAATAAAACCACAAGACTTTCCCTGTCTCTTTCCTATGTTTCACCTAAAGAATGTCATATTGAAGTAAAAGATTTAGGTTTCGGAGATATGTTCCCCGCAAGCGGGAAGGTATGGAAAGAGTCTGTACAATGGTAAAGGAGGCAGTTTGAGTGAGCGGATATATTTTATGCCAGACAAAAAAAGCAGAGGTTCCTTATTTTATAGAAAATATCAGTACAAATATCTACTCTCTGGAAGAATTGTGCTATTATCTGTACCATAACCTTTACCTCATTGACCAGACGATCATCAATGAAGGGCTGTGCAGCTGGCTTTCGGAGCAGTTAAATCTTACAGAGCTTGCAGGGAAGCTGCGTCCGAATATTGGAAAGTTTGCCTCAGCGGAAGACATTCTGTATCCTATTTTTAAAGAGATCAATTATCTTTCCTACGAGGAACTTCGGGCTTTAAACACCCAGCTTTTAAAATTGGATGCCCAGGAGCCTGCCATCCGGGATAAGCGGAAAGGGGACTGTCTGGTGGAGAACGGGATGTATGTAAACGCCATCCGCGTTTACCAGAAATTATTAGAGAGAGGAAACCTGGAGCAGGCAAAGGCAGGGCTTACCAGAAGCGTTTATCATAATCTTGCCTGCGCCTATAGTTATCTTTTTCAGATGGAGAAAGCTTCGGAGTGTTTTTTTAAAGCATATGAACAAAGCGGCGAAAAAGAAGATCTGGTAACGTATCTTCTAGCGTTTAAAAGCGCGAAAACGCCCATTGAGTATGAGAGCCGTCTGGAGGAACTTAAGGTGCCGGAGGAAGTTCTGGAACTTGTAAAAAAAGAAGAGGACCGGTTCGTAAAAATACCGGAAAAGCCGGTGTATTCCCAGCATGTGGACGAGCTGCTGGATGAGTTTACCCGGGAGTATCACAGGAGTACCGGGGCGTAAAAGATAGAGAAAGTACGGGATGAGAAGGATACGTTCCGGAACAGATAAAAAGGGGATGTGGGATAATATTGATAGTTGTCCATGGTTAGGAACTATCTATTATCCGGCATCCCTTCTTGATTTCTTTTTATTTCCATAAAGGCTGTAATAACCTTAGAGAAGAGGTGGTTATATTGCTGTATCTTTCCATAAAGGCAGGAGGTTCTATGGATTCTGGTGATTAAAATATTTGTTATATCCGTAGGTGATAAGACGGACACTACGGAGAATAAATTCATATTTTGGTGAAGTATCCGTAGAAAACCAGGAGCCGTTACGGATTCAGGCACAAAAAATCTTGTTGCTTCCGTAGGAGAAGGAATCCTACGGAGATTAAATCTATATTGAGGAAAGTATCCGTAGAAAAATAGGAACTGCTACGGATTCAGGCACAAAAATCTTGTAGTCTCCGTAGGGAAAAGAAAAATTCTACGGAGAATAAACTCATATTTTGGTGAAGTATCCGTAGAAACCAGGAACTGCTACGGATTCAGACACAAAAAATCTTGTTATCTCCGTAGGGGAAAGAAAAATTCTACGGAGAATAAACTCATATTTTGGTGAAGTATCCGTAGAAAACCAGGAACTGCTACGGATTCAGGCACAAAAATCCTGTTGTTTCCGTAGGAGAAAGAAAGATTCTACGGAGGTTAAATTCATATTAAAGAAAGTATCCGTAGAAAACCAGAAGCTGCTGCATATCTAGGTAATTAAAATACTTATTACATTCACAGGGTCAGGAAGAATGATACGGGGGAAGCTGAACTATGAAGGAAAAAAGGAGAAGAAAATCGTTTAGAATGGGTTATCCCAAAATCCAGACAAAGGATTTTGGCGTCTCTAAATAACGCATACGAAAAGAAGAGACTATCCCGTAAAGAGCCAGGGCTTTATAGAAGCCTGGGTTTTACGGGATACTTTCCGGTATGATATATAATATTATTTTCAGCGGTCCATTACATAGGGCGGGTCGGCAGGATAACCGCTGCCCGCTTTCTGCATGCCGCGCTGGAGGGCGTCTTTGGAAGTTTTCCAGTCGGCGTCTTTATTTTTATAATCGAATTTATCACAGAACCAATCCAGATCCTCATAAATACGATGCATATTTTCCTGCATTAAAGGAAGAAGGATTTGGAAAAATTCTTTTTTATCCTTGTCTGATAAAAGACGGTCCCCTGCTTGGGCAAGATCTGCAAAGTGGGGAAGGCAGAAGCCTTTGCTGCTTTTAAAAAGATCCTTAAATTCTGCATTTTTCCGGAACATGTCAAAAAAAGTTTCTATATAGCGGTCATAAGCATCTTTATAATGGTCACAGATATAACAGGACCCAACTGCCTGTCTGGCCCATGCAGTGAGTGAATTTTCTTCTCCTTGGGAGGCAGGTTTCATCTTTTTAAAAGGCCGTAAAAGGGAGGCCTTTGCGGGGGAGAAGGAAGCTGCCTGTTCGTCCAGATCTTTGCAGAGTTTTTGAAAGTGGGTTTTTAAGATCAGGCCAGCGCCCAGACGATTGCCATATTCATACATTTTTTTATAATGTGTACGGCAAAAGCCCATTTTATCTGTTTCCGCACGGACATCGTCCTCCATATAAGAAGCGCCCGGACCCAGGACAAAGTCCATGGTCTGCTCTTCCAGTTTACGTTCGATAAAGCAGAAAGGGCACTCATCATTCGCTTTAAAGGCATCGTTTAGAGGGATATTATACAGTTTTTCTTTCATGTTGGATTTACCTCCGATGTGGGATTGTTGTGTTAATTTTAGCATGTTTTTGGAAGGATGTATAGAGGGAGAGGACGGCCCTGGGAGAAGTGGTGAGAAAGAGGAACAGGAGAAAAAAGGCGAAAGCCTGCAGGCAGGATCAGCAGGTTTCGCGAACGATGAGAATGGGGTCCAGCAGGCAGACTTTTTCCTTTGGTTTTTCCTGGTGGATAAGTTGCAGCAAGGTTTCGGCGGCGGTTCTTCCTATGGCAGATTTTTGCTGGGCTATGGAAGAAAGAGCTGGCGTGAGATATCTGGCTGGCGTGATATCGTCTGTACCTAATACGCCAATCTGCTCGGGCACTTTTAAGCCATTCTGATAGAGCGCACGAAGGGCGCCTATGGCAAAATGATCAATGCACCCGTATACTGCGTCGAAGTGTACACCTTTTGACAGAAGTGTGGTTACTGCTTTTTCCGCTTCATCCGGCGTAATGTCCGGAAGATCCTGATAGATAATATCCGGCGTGGAAACTGTATTTTTTATAGCTTCTGCAAAGCCCTGGTAACGTTCCCTGGAAAAGTGGTGTTTTTGTATTCCAAGAAAAAGAATATGCTTATATTTTTTGGACAGCAGATAGCGTGCGGCGATAGTCCCTGTTTTGATGTTGTTATTTCCTACCATGTAAAAATCATCACCTGAATAACGGTCTACACAGATCATGGGGACAGCCGTTTCTTTTAAAGGAGAAAAATCATTTTTTCCCATGCCGATCAGAAGGATGCCGTCTATATTCTGGGACAGAATTCTCCGCATATTTTTTTTCTCTTTTTGCGGGCTATTATGGGAGTTACATACGATCATACAATAGCCCTGAAGGTTTAAAGCCTCTTCGATACCCGTTAAAAGATCCGCATTGAAGGCGCTGGACATATCGGATACGACAACGCCAATGAGCTTAGAATGTTTTGTTTTCAGGCTGGCAGCCTGAAGATTTGGATAATAGTCCAATTCCTCAATGGCATCCTCAATCCTTTTCAAGGTTTCCGGTTTTACTTTCCGTTTTCCATTCAATACATATGAGACAAGGCTGGCAGAAACACCAGCACGTTCTGCTACATCTTTTAAAGTCGCCATGGCTTTCCTTCCTTTAAGAAAAATTTTGTTAATTTTGTGTATAGCATATAGGCCAGCGTTTGTCAAGCGTTCGACTAAAGGAGCTGATGTGCGCTCGACCGGGGATAGATACAGGAAGCTTCCAGGTGGCAACAAACAATTAGTTTAACGTTTGACAAAAGAACTTCAGTATGTTATCGTAAATAAAAGGTCAATCGTTTGACTAAACACGAAAGTGGAGACAGAGAAAAGGATCCATTGAGACAAAGGGGTTATAGGTACCCCGGAACAACCTAAATACAGTACACAAGGAGTATAAAAAACATATGAACAAACCGACGAAACCTATTTATTTGGGAAATGATACAGCAGGCTATGCACTGAAGGCAAAATGCATTGAATATCTGAAGGGAAAAGGGATTCCATATGTGGACTGCGGTTCTTCCAACGATCCGGATATCGAAGCGAGCAGATATCCTTTTTTTGCAGCGAAAGTTGCAAAGGCAGTTCAAAAGGGGAAGGCACACTGCGGAATTTTAATCTGTGGAACGGGAATTGGCATCAGCATGGCTGCCAATAAATTTAAAGGTATTCGCGCCGCCCTTGTAAATACTACCTACCAGGCACATATGTGCAGAAGTCATAATGATGCAAATATTATCTGCTTTGGAGGAAAAACCATAGGGGAATGGGAAGCTTTGGATATGCTGGAGGAATTTTTAAATACAGAGTATGACGCTGGTTTCCATGAAGGGTCCCTAAACCTTATTAAGGAAATGGAAGCGCAGATGATGACGGATGAGCTGTGGGAGGAGGAGCCAAGAAAAATTTCCACAGGCCCATTGGCGGATGCTGAAATTTTTGACCGGAGTAAGGGATGACAGAAACATAAATTTTTCCAACTACAAAGGAAGCAGGAAGGCAGATGTTCTCTTAACAAAGGGAAACAGGATCAGAAAAAGGTAAACAGGAGAAGAATTCTCTCTTGACAGAACGAAAGGCATATGGTAGTATAATCATACACTTTCACGTAGTAGAGTGATTACGTGATAAACAATAAAAATGAGAGCAAGAGGAGATCGAACATGAGAAAGAGGACATTAGCAGCGTTTATGGCAGGCCTGATGGCTTTTAGTATGATGGTATCTACGACAGTATGGGCAGAAGATACTACAGATTCCGATCTGGCATATGTACAGGATAAAGGAACTTTAGTAGTGGGAATCACAGATTTCGAGCCCATGGACTATAAGGATGAAAACGGAGACTGGATCGGATTCGATGCAGACCTGGCGAAGGCTTTTGGTGAAAAACTTGGCGTGGACGTTGAATTCATTGAGATAGACTGGGATAATAAGATCCTTGAGCTGGATGCGAAGTCCATCGACTGTGTATGGAACGGCATGACTTTGACCGATGAAGTGACAAGCGCCATGGAATGTTCCAATGCATACTGCAATAACGCACAGGTCGTAGTAGTAAAATCCGATGTGGCAGATGACTATCAGACAGTTGAAAGTATTGCAGATTTAAGCTTTGCAGTAGAGGCTGGTTCCGCCGGAGAAGCGGAGATCGAAGCTCTTGGATATGATTATACACCAGTGACGGCACAGTCTGATGCACTGATGGAAGTAGCTGCAGGCACTTCTGACGCCGCTGTGATCGATTCCTTAATGGCAGCCGCTATGGTTGGCGAGGGTACAGGATACGAGGATCTTACTTATACCGTAAGCTTAAACAGCGAAGAGTACGGCGTTGGATTCCGTAAAGGTTCTGATCTTGCAGAGGAACTGAACACTTTCTTTGTAGAAAGCTACGAAGACGGCACCATGGAGAAAATTGCAGAAGAGTATGGTGTACAGGCTG